>JAGWBE010000012.1:4596-25040 GCA_021296055.1 Dehalococcoidia bacterium
GAGGGGTGCCCCCACGCCCCCAGCCGAGGGGGCGACCGCCCCTCGGCGCTCCCGGCGTGAAGAGGCCTGGATTACGCAACAATCCCCGAAGGCGGGAATCGCAGGATAGGGCGCGCCAACCCTGCGCCGGGGGGCGTCCCTGCTCTGCCCTTTACGCCAGCCCCAGCTCCCCGCGCGGCCTGGTGCAGGTGTCCACCGCCGCGTAGATGGCCGCCTTCGTAACCTTCACCAGGTCGGGGATGTAGCTGAACCCCATCCCCCCGAGCCCCTCCCACTCCTTTGGCGCGTTAGCGGGCGGGAAGGGCATGCCGAACCGCGCCGTGGGAATGCCCAGGTTGCGGATCGCGGAGGCGTCCGTCTGACCGCTCACCTGCGGCGGCGGCTCGTGCGGACGCCCCTCCGCGTACTCCCAACCCCGCATCGACGAGTGGATGATCCAGTTGTCCGGGTCGGTGCTGCCGCCGGGGTAGGAGGCGAACATCTCCCAGTCCAACTCCAGCGACGAGTCGGCGGCGCGGATGGCGTCGATCGCCTCGCCGAACTGCGCGGCGACGTCCGCCGTCGAGGCGCGCGGGTTGCAGCGCACGTCCACGTAGATCTCCGTCACGGCTGATGGAAAGGCCGGGCGGTAGGGCCAACCAGCCCGCAGCGCAGAGATGTTGCCCTGCGGCGCGCACTGCCCCGACGTGTTCCGTTTCGTGTACTCCGGCAGCCACTCCTCGAGCGCCAGGATCACCTTAGCCGCGTCCGTCGCGGAATTGCGGTAGCCCGGCACGCCACGCGGGATGCCCGCGTAGCCCATCGTCCCGCGCACCGTCACCTTGAACCAGCACAACCCCACCTCTTCCCAGAACACCGCCCACCACGGCTTGCAGATGATGGCGAAGTCGGGCGCGACGCCGTGCGTCAGCATGTAGGTTACGCCGCTGCCCAAGCCGTGGCTCTGGCGCTCGTGCGGCGGCGGCGTCATCGGCATTCCGCCCCCTGCGAACGCCGCGAGCAGGTCGCCCGACAGCGGCACGCCCGCCTGCTTGACGGCCACTGCCGCCTCCACCATCGCCGTAACCATCCCCTTGGGGTTGGACGCGCCCAAGCCGATGACGTTGCCGCCCTCGTCGACGTGCGCTTGCGGAAGCATGTCGGGGCGCAGCTCCGGCCCCGCCCACGGGACGTCGTCCGCGTCCGCCGTCAGGTGCGTGTCGATGGGTGCGTACAGCATCAGCGAGGCGCCCGCGCCCGAGCCGTGCACGCGCCCCACCGCGTTCCCCGAGTCCTCGTCCATCCCTTGGTAGAAGGCGTCGAACCCCGCCTCCCGCATGTACGCGGCGACGAACTCGCTCGCGGCGCGCTCATGCCCCGTCGGGCTGTGGATGGCGGTGATGTCGCGGTTGAACGCGCGCATGCGCTCCTCGTCGATGGCCGCGCACGCCTGCTCGACCCATTCTCGCTGCTGCGCCGACAGGGGCGCCTGCTTTGTCGTTATCCGCGTCGGAACCTTCGATGCGTCCGCCATGCCAAAACCCTCCTTCTCCTACGCCTTTCCGTCATTCCCGCCTTCCTCTCCGTCGCTCCCGCCCCGCTCCTAATGCCCCACTTCCACTATCTCCACTTCCTCTATCCGCTCGTCCGCCGTGAAGCGCCATGTGCTGATGTGTCCGCGCGTTAGGTCGCCGTTGTCGTCCCAATCCAGCGTTCCGCCCGCGCCCTCGAGGTTGATGTCCTTCCCCTCGCGCACTAGGCGGAGCGCCTCGGCGACGCCCTCAGGGGTGGCGTGCACGAGCGCGCCCGGCGCGCCGGCGACGACGCGCAGCTGGTCGCGGATCGCCGCGCCGTCCACGCTCCCGGCCGCCTGCGCCGCCAGCATGATGGTCATAGCCGCGTCGTACGTCTCCTTTACGTAGGTCATCTGGGCAGGTTGCCCGTAGCGCTCCTCGAACGCCGCGTCCCACGTCCTGCTCGTTTCGTTGGACGGCGGCGGCGCGCCGGACGTGCCGTACATCCCGCCGAGATGCTCCCCGCCGACCTCTTCCACCACGCGCGGGCGCTTCATCGCGTCGGCGAACACGAACTGGTCGTACAGCCCCAACTCGATCGCTTCCTTCACGATGGCGATGCCCGCCGACGCGAAGTCGATGACCACCAGCGCCTGCGCGCCTTGACTGGCCGTCTTCTCCAGCGCCTCGCGGTAGGAGGTCAGCTCCGTGTGCATGCTCACGCTCACGATGCCGCCGTCCCACGCCGCCGCGAACGTCTCCGCCAGCCCCCGCCCATACGGGTCGTTACGGTAGGAGACGCCCACGTTCGTGAATCCTCGCTCCCGCACCACTCGCGCCAGCACCGGGCCTTGCGCGCTGTCGGCTAGCGTCGTGCGGAAGAAGAAGTCGTCGTCCACAGCCTGCGCCAGCACCGGCGCCGTCGCGGACGGACTGATGGTCGGCACTTGGGCGGGGGCCGTCACCACCTCGACAACGGACAGGGAGGCCGCGCTGGAGTTCGGCCCCACGATGGCGTGCACGCCTTCCTCCTCCACCAGCAATCGCGCCGACGCCAATGCGGTCTCCGTGTCGCGCGGCGCGTCCATCGCAACGCTCCGTACCGGATGCCCCAGCACGCCGCCGTTCTCGTTCACTTGCGCGATGGCCAGGTCGAACCCGCGCTGCCGGTCGGCGGACACCTCCGGCGACCCTGAGAAGTCCAGCAGCAGCCCGATAGTGAGGGGCTCGTCGCTCTTCGGTTCGCCGCCGAAGCAGCCCGCCGCCAGCAGCGCTAAGGCAGCCAACGCGCCGCTGACCCACAACCTGCGCGACAAGCCTGCCTCCGTGCGTTCGTGGTGTGCGGGCGTCGCGAGGCGCTCCGCCAAACACGCGCAGGTTACACGTCAGGCCACCTCCGCTCAATTCCACACTCGCGCGCACGCTCCGACCGTCTGCCGTACACTTGGCCTTGAGGTGACGATCATGGCAGCGGACGCTTTTAGACTGGAAGGCAAAGTCGCCGTCGTAACCGGCGGCAGCCAGGGGATTGGACGCGGCGCGTCGCTTGCGCTAGCCGCCGCCGGGGCCGCCGTCGCCGTCACCAACGTCCCCGCCAAGCGCGAGGACATCGATGAGGTAGTCGAGCAGATCGTCAACGCCGGAGGCGCGGCCAAGGGCTACGACCTCGACGTGTCCGAATCCGCCGGCGTCCGTCCCGTCTTCGACGCCATAGCCGCCGACCTCGGGGGAGTGGACATCCTCGTCAACAACGCGGGCGTGCGCCGCAACGCGCCCGCCGCCGACCTCACGGAGGCCGATTGGGACTTCGTCTTGGGCGTGAACCTCAGGGGAGCGTTCTTCTGCGCCCAGGCCGCCGTCGCCTACATGCGCGAGGGCGGGCGCATCATCAACATCGCCTCCCAGCTCGCCGTCACCGGCGTGCCCGGCCGGACTCCCTACATCGCCAGCAAGGGCGGCCTGGTGGCTATGACGCGGGCGCTGGCCGTGGAGTGGGTGCCCCTCGGCGTCACCGTCAACGCCGTCGGCCCCGGCCCCACCGCGACCCCGATGACCGCCAACACGACTCCCGAGGCTGAGGCCGCGCTCCTAGCCCGCTCCCCCCTTGGCCGCCGCCTCGAGGTCTCCGAAATAGTCGGAACCATCGTCTTCCTGGCGAGCGCCGAGGCGGGCGCCGTCACCGGCCAGCACTTGCTGGTGGACGGCGGCTGGACGGCCTCGTAGGACCGCGCTCCGGCGAAGGGCAGGGCTCATCCCCCGCCGCGCAGCGACGACACTCGCGCCACCAGTTCCGCCAGCGCCACCTCGTCCGGGCGCTCCCCCGACTTCATCGCGAGGTCGGCCTCGACCAGCAGGCGATAGAGCGCGCCGACGGCCTGCGGCGGGAAGCGCCGCGCCTGCTCAGCCGTCTTGCGGATCACGAAGTCCGAGGTTGCGCCGATGCGCGGCCCCCACTCCTCTCTTGGCACGCGCAATCGCAGCAACTCCTGCCCCAGCGCCGTCAACCGCGCCTGCCGCGCCACCATCGACACTAGGTAAGGCCCGCCCGCGCCCTCCGTCAGCAGCGCCTGCAGCTTCGCCATCGCGCGGTCGCCTCGCCCCTCCATCAGCGCGTCCACCAGGTCGAACACCGACGACTCGCGCAAGCTCGGCGTCAGCGCCTCCACGTCCTGCGCCTCGACGACCTCTTCGCCCGAGCGGTACACCGCTAACTTCTCCAACTCGTTGTCCATCGCCCACAGGTTCGGCCCAACGTACTCGGCCAGCAGGTCGACGGCGGCGGGCGACAGCCGCGCCCCCTTGCGCGCCGCCCGCTCCCGTGTCCACTCCTTCAGCTCCTCGCGGCGCAGCGGCGCGAAGCTCCGCACCTCCACGCGCTCCTTCCCCAGCGCTTGGATCTCCCGCAGCAGCGGATTGCCCAGCGTCACTCTGCCGTCCACGAACGCTACGTCCGTGAAATCGGGCGTCTCCGCCAAGGCTTGAGGCAGCCCCGCCGCCGCGCCCAGCCCCTCGCCCGGCTGCCGCCGCCCGCGCCTCCCGCCGCCGCCCGAACCCGCAGCCGCCTCCAACAAGCCTTGCACCACCACCAGCCGCCGCTCCGCCAGGAACGGCACGACCATCGCCGCCCCCACGAACGCGTTGACCGCGAACCCTCCCGCGTCGAAGCGGCTCACGTTGGGCGCGCGAACGTCCGGCGGCCCCACCGCCTCGGCGAGCGCCGCCACCGCCTCGTTCGCCGAGAAGGTGTCGTCGCCGTGGAAGACGTAGATCAAACCAGTGACCGCTATACTGGCGGGGAGGGAACCCGGCTCATGCGCGCGCTGCTCTACCTATTCGGCCAGTTGGCCGCTCTAGTCTACTTTATGTTCCACCGGCAGGTTCCCATGTGGGTCAAACAGCTCCCATGGGCCGCGTTCGTCTACCTCGTCTGGCCGCGCGACCTCTTCTTCGACTTCCCGCCCCTCCCCGGCTTGCTGGACGACGCGCTCATCGGCTTTCTCCTCCTCAAGGCCTTCTTCTGGCTCGCGCGCCGCGCCGCGCGGCCTCAGCGCCCCCAAGACCCGCCCGACGGCGCCGTCCCCGCCGACTTCCGCGTCATCGCCCCGCCGGACCAGAGCGGCGGCGGGCGCGACGCCGCCCCCTAGCCGACCACCCCCGGCGCTATAATGCCCTCTTGCCCTATCCGGCGGAGGAACTGCCATGACCACCGACCCTATGAAGCCGCGCAGCGCCGAGATGACCGACGGCCCGTCGCGCGCAGGCGCGCGCGCCATGCTCAAGGCCATCGGCTTCACCGACGCCGACCTCGCCAAGCCCATCATCGGCGTCGCCAGCATGTGGACGGAGACGATGCCCTGCAACTTCAACCACCGCGACATGGCCGCCTTCGTCAAGGAGGGCATCCGCGAGGCCGGCGGCACGCCTATGGAGATCAACACCATCTCCGTCTCCGACGGCGTCTCCATGGGGACCGAGGGAATGAAGGGGTCGCTCATCAGCCGCGAGGTCATCGTCGACTCCATCGAGGTCGCCGCGCGCGGCCACTCCTTCGATGGCCTCGTCGTCCTCGTCGCCTGCGACAAGACCATCCCCGCGGGCGCTATGGCCCTCGCCCGCCTCAACATCCCGGGCCTCACCTTCTACACCGGCTCCATCGCCCCAGGCATCTTCGACGGCAAGAAGGTGACGCTCCAAGAGGTCTACGAGGCCATCGGCGCACACGCCGCCGGACGCATCGACGACGATGCTCTCCACGGCCTCGAGGACGCCGCCTGCCCCGGCGCGGGCGCCTGCGGCGGCCAATTCACCGCCAACACCATGGCTATGGCCCTCGAGTTCCTCGGCATAAGCCCCGCAGGCCTCAGCGAATCCCCCGCCGTCGGCGACGCCAAAGCCGAGGCCGCCCGCGAGGCGGGGCGCATGGCCGTCGGCCTCCTCCGCGATGGCGTGAAGCCCCGCGACCTGATGACCCGCGATGCCTTCGACAACGCCATTGCCTGCGTCGCCGCGACGGGCGGCTCGACGAACGCGGCCCTCCACCTCGTCGCCATCGCCCGCGAGACCGGAGTCCCTCTCACCCTCGACGAGTTCGATTCCGTTATGCGCCGCACGCCCATCCTCGCCAGCCTCAAGCCCGGCGGCGACTACGTGGCGACCGACCTCTATGAGGCGGGCGGCTACGCCCTCGTCGCCAAGGAGCTGGCCGACGCGGAACTGGTTCACCAGGGCGCGCGCAACATAGACGGGCGCACGCTTGGCCAGATCGCCGCCGCCGCCGCGCCCGCCGCCGGGCAGCGGGTGGTCGTCTCCGCCACCGAGGCCATCAAGCCGTGGGGCGGCATCGCGGTCTTGCGCGGCAACCTCGCCCCCGATGGATGCGTGGTCAAGCTCGCCGGCCACGACCGCCTCCACCACCGAGGCCCCGCCCGGGTCTACGACAGTGAGAAGGCCGCCTTCCAAGCCGTCCAGCGCGGCGACATCCAGTCGGGCGACGTGGTGGTCATCCGCTACGAAGGCCCCGCCGGCGGCCCCGGCATGCAGGAGATGCTCGCCGTAACCGGCGCCCTCGTCGGGCGCGGCCTCGACAGCGAGGTCGGCCTCGTTACCGACGGGCGCTTCTCGGGCGCAACCCACGGCTTCACCGTCGGCCACGTCGCCCCCGAGGCCTTCCGCGGCGGCCCCATCGCCGTCGTCCAAGAGGGCGACATCGTCGTCATCGACGTGGAGAACCGCCGCCTAGACGTAGAGGTCTCCGACGACGACCTAGCCCGCCGCAAGACGCAGTGGCGCGAGCCCGAGCCCAGATACCCCACCGGCGCTCTCGCCAAGTACGCCCGCACCGTCTCCTCCGCCAGCGACGGCGCCATCACTTCCCCCGGCCTCGAGGGCAGCGTGTGGTAGGGACGGGGCGGAGGTTCGAGCTAAAACGAGAGGAAGGAACTGCGTCGAGGTCGCCCTCTTTGGAGAGCGCAGTTCTTCTCGTGAGCTGCGGTGTGTAGCCGATGCGGTGATGCCGCCTAATCTAACCTCACACCATCGCGCGGAGTTGGCCGCCGTCCGCGCTGATGTTCTGGCCGGTGATGAACCCCGCCCGCTCCGACGCCAGGAACGCCACCAGGTCGCCCACCTCTTCCGGCTCGCCGAAGCGGTCGGCGGCGATCAGCTTGCGCCGCAGCTCCAGCGCGTCGCGTTCGTCGGCGCCGCGCCGCCGCGCCTGCATCTCCGCCACCGCCTGGAGGCGCCCCGTCTTGATGGAGCCGGGCAGCACGTTGTTCACCGTAACGCCGTCCGCCGCCACTTCCAGCGCCAGCAGGCGCGCGCGCGCGGCCGCCGCCGACCGCGCCACCGTCGAGAGCGCCAGGTTCTCCTCCGGTTGCTTGATGGACAGCGACAACACGGTGATGATGCGTCCGTAGCCCTGCTCGCGCATAAAGGGCAACGCCAGCCGGTCTAGCCGCACCGCGCTCATAAAGCTGAGGTCGAGCGCCGCGTTCCACTGCTCGTCCGTCATATCCGCCGCCTGACCGGGCGGCGGCCCGCCTAGGTTGTTGACCGATATGTCCACGCGTCCCCACCGCTCCGCCGTCGCCTCCACCACGCGCGCGATGTCCGCCGGGGCGGACAAATCCGCCTCGACCGCGATGGCCCGCCCCGCGCCGTAGGCCCGCTCGATGGCGTCCGCCGCCTGCGCCGCCTCGTCGCCGTGGCGCGAGACGATGGTCACGCAAGCACCCTCCCGCGCCAACGATTCGGCGCAAGCGCGCCCGATGCCCTTGCTCGAGCCGCCCACGATGGCGGCGCGACCGGTCAGCCCCAAGTCCATAGCGTCCTGATGATACGCCAATCCTGCCCTCGTCGCGCTACGCGCCTCTTCGGATATCGGGGCTTGGTCACGTCGAGGTTCCTGCCTCCGCAGGAACGACGGATGGGCGTCCGGCGCATGCGGGGGCGGGGTGGTCGGTGTGCCCCCGCGCCCCGATTCCGCTAGGCTACCAAGGCTCCCCTATGGACTTCGCAGCGCAATGGGCATACGTCGCCGGCGCGATAGCCGCCGTTCTGCTCGGCGGCTTGGCGTGGACGGTCAACCTGCTGCGCTGGCCCGGCGCGCTCGCCCTCGGCGCCGCCCTCTTCGCCCTGGGGGAGGGCGCGTTCATGCTGTTGACCGGCATCCGCGCCTGCGCTCTCTCCGCCGACGGCGCATGCATCGCCTACGAGTCGGACGCCTCGTTCGCCGTGCTCGGCGCGTGCGCGCTCGCGGGCGGGATAGCCGGCTTGGCCGGGCTGCGCAGGAGCGCGGCGCCGCGCCTGTGGTTCGCCGCCGCCGGACTCCTCTGCCTGGGCGCGCTGCCGCTGATTCTCGCGCCGGCCGGATTGGCCGTGCTGCCGCCGCTGGTGTTCTTCGCGTTGGCGGCGGCGCGCCCGCCTCTGCGCTACGCCTAGCGCAAGCGGCTACAATCCGCCCCAACTGCCGCGTTCACGGGAGGCCCCGCTATGCCTGGACCCTTGGAGGGCGTCCGCGTCCTCGACCTCACCCGCATCCTTGCCGGCCCCTTCTGCTCAATGCTGCTCGCCGACCTCGGCGCGGAGGTGGTGAAGGTGGAGACGCCCGGCACGGGCGACCCCGCCCGCGGCAACGGCCCCTTCCTGCCCGGCCCCGACGGACGGGAGAACGCCTACAGCACTTACTTTATGAGCATCAACCGGGGCAAGCAGTCCATCGCCATCGACCTCGCCAAACCTCAAGGCAGGGAGGTGCTGTTGGAGTTGGCCAAGCGCTCCGACGTGCTGCTGGAGAACTTCCGCCCCGGCGCGATGGAGCGCCTCGGTCTCTCCTACGACGCCGTCGCCGAGGCGAATCCGCGCATCGTCATGGCCTCCGTCTCCGGGTTCGGGCAGACGGGGCCTTACGCGGCGCGGCCCGCCCTCGACGTCATCGTGCAAGGGATGGGCGGCATGCTCAGCATCACCGGCGAGCCCGGCGGCGGCCCGGTGCGGCCGGGCGCGAGCATGGGCGACATCACCGCCGCGCTCTTCACCGCCGCCGGAGTGCTCGCCGCGCTGCTCGAGCGCGAGAAGTCGGGCAAGGGGCAGTACCTTGACATCGGCATGATGGACTGCCAAGTCGCCATCATGGAGAACGCCTTCACCCGCTACTTCACGCTTGGCGAGGTCCCCCAGCGCCTGGGCACGCGCCACCCCTCCTCCACGCCCTTCCAGGCGTTCAAGACCAGCGACGGCCACGTCGTCGTCGCCATCATGGGCGGCGCGACCGACCAGTGGCCGCTGCTGTGCGCCGCCCTCGACCATCCCGAGCTCATCGACGATCCGCGCTACGAGACGGGCTGGAGCCGCACCCAGAACTACGACGACCTCATCCCCGTCATCGAAGAGGCGATGCTCACGAAGACGACGGCGGAGTGGGTGGAGATCATCTCCGGCCTCGGCATACCTGTCGGCCCGGTGCAGGACATCGCGCAGGTCGCCAACGACCCGCAGATGGCCTACCGGGGGATGTTCACCGAGCTGGAGCACCCGGTGCTGGGCCCGGTTAAGTCCACCGGCAACCCCGTCAACATGTCCCGCACTCCCAGCGGGCCGTCCATCCCGTCGCCCGACCTGGGCCAGCACACGGACGACCTGCTGCGCGGTCTGCTCGGCCTCAGCGCCGCCGCCGTCGCTGAGCTGCGCGCCGCCGAGGTGGTGGCGTAGACGCCTACTCCGCGCCCGCCAACCGCAGCGCCCGCTCGTAGTCCTCGGGCGTATTCACGTTCAGCGTCGCCAGTGCGTCCTCGCTCGGGACGGCTAACCGCTCCGCGTAGTGGCGCGCCGTCACCTCGCGCAGACCCTGGCGCTCTTCGCTCACCCGGAGCAGCTCCGGCAGCAGGGCGGCGTCGAACAGGGGCGGATGCCCCGTCTTTCCTCCGTAGGTAGGCGCGGCCAACGGCGGGCGAGGCCGCGCCGCTTCCCATGCCTCCCGCAGCGTCCGAAGCAGCTCCGCCGAACGCGGCTGATCGACCGAGGAGACCAGCACGCCGTCGATAGCCTCCCCCTCCAACGCCGCAATACCGCACGCGATGGAGGTCGCGCGCCCCTCCGCATAGCGGGCGTTGACGACGACGCGCACGGATTCGCCTGGTGGCACGTAGGGGCGCAGCGTTTCCGCGTCATGCCCGAGCACGACGACGACGGGCGCGTAGCCTGCCTCCAACGCGCTGAGCACGGCGTGGCTCAGCAGCGTAGCGTGCGGCCAAGGCGACGGCGGCCACGCCAGCAGCGCTTTCGGCTCCCCCATGCGGGAGGATTCGCCCGCCGCCAAGACGACGGCGGCGACGCGGGCGGGGGGCTCAGGCTTGGTCATAGGGACTCGGATCGCGCATGCGCATGCTTTCTGCGTATTCCCGTTGTCGGAGAGTGTCGCGTAATGCCCCGCGCCTCTCCTCGCGTGCGTCGGGGCGGGTTTTACGGATTGGGAAGTTGCGCTTCGAGATTCCCGCGAAAGCGGGAATGACGGAGTGCGAGCGGGCGCATCGGGGCGGGAAGGGCGGCTAGCCTGCGGGGGTTGCCGCCTCTTGCGCCTTGGCGGCGAGGCGGTCGATCTGCGCGTCCTCCAACTTCATCGGACCGCCCGCGCGGTTGTGGCGCCACGCCAGCACCTCCGACATGATGCTGACTGCGATCTCGTTGGGGTCGCGCCCGCCCAGGTCGAGGCCGATGGGCGCGTGTATCTGCTTGATGCGCTCCAAAGGCATGCCGTTGCGCAGCATGCGCTCGAAGACCATGATCGTCTTGCGCTTGGAGCCGATGAGGCCGACGTACCCCGCGCGCGTTCGCGCCGCCGCCTCCAACGCGAGGTCGTCGTAGCGGTGGCCGCGCGTCGCAACTACGATGGCGGTGTTGGGCGTGACGGGGAAGCCGTCGAGGGCGTGGTCGTAAGAGCCGACGTTGAAGCGCTCCGCCATCGGGAAGCGCTCCTCGTTGGCGAACTCGCGGCGGTCGTCCGCCACCATCACCTTGAACCCCAGCGTGTGCGCGGCGTTGGCCGTCGCCAGGTTCACGTGGCCGCCGCCGACGAGGACGAGGGCGGCAGGCGCGGTGTAGCCCACCACGAACACCTCTTCGCCTGCGTCGGTGAGGAAGCGCTCCGTCCGCCCCATCGGGGTGACCCGCGCCGCCGCGGCGATTGCCTGCGCGTCCAGGTCGGGGCGTCCGAGCGTCCCCTCCGTAGCGCCGTCCTCGTGCACCGCGAGCCGCGCGCCGATAGGCCCGCCCTCGCTGTGGACGATGGTCGCCACTGCGAGCGAGCGGCCGCCTTCGTAGGCGTCCTTCACGGCGGCGGCGAGGCGGCCAAAGTCGAGGGGGCGCAGCACCGGCTCGATGTAGAAGTACATAGAGCCGCCGCAGACCAGCCCGTCGCGCGCCGCGATGTCCTCGTTCAGGTAGTAGTCCTTGTACAAGGGCGGCGCGCCCTCGCGCAGCGCCTCCTTGGCGGCGAACCAGATGTCGCCCTCGACGCAGCCGCCGCCGAGCGTCCCGACGGTGGAGCCGTCGCCGCGCACCAACAGCGCCGCGCCCGGCTTCTGGGGCGTCGAGCCCTTGGTGTTGACGACGGTGGCAAGGACGAAGCGCTTGCCCTCCGACGACAGCGCCGCCGCCTCTTCGTACACCGCTCGCATCGGACCGCTCATCGCACGCCTGCTCCTCGCTTGCCGCTCTTCCCCTATCCTACCAGACGCCTCCGCTAGACACCCTCGCCACGCCCCCGCTATCCTCGCCGTATATGCCGGTCAAGCAACCCACCCCTCAAGAGAGCGAGCTGGACGACCGCCGCTACCGCATCCGCCACTCCGCCGCGCATGTTCTCGCCGACGCCGTTCTCGAACTCTTCCCGCACGCCAAGTACGCGATAGGCCCGCCCGTCGAAGACGGCTTCTACTACGACTTCGACGTGCCGACGCCCTTCACCCCGGACGACCTGGGGCGCCTCGAGGCGGTGATGAGGGAGCGCGTCGCGCGCGACCTGCCCTTCGAGATGGCCGAGGTCTCGCGCGACGAAGCCCGCGCTCTCTTCGCCGATCAGCCCTACAAGCAGGACATCATCGACGGCCTGCCGGAGGGCGAACCCATCACCACCTGCCGCCACGGAGGGTTCCTCGACCTGTGCCGGGGGCGGCACGTAGAGAGCACGGGGCGCGTCCCCGCCTTCAAGCTGCTGACCACGGCGGGCGCCTACTGGCGCGGCGACGAGCGCAACCGCATGCTCCAGCGCGTCTACGGCTCCGCGTGGGAGTCGGAGGCGGCGCTGGAGGAGCATCTACGCCAACTCGAAGAGGCCGCCCAGCGCGACCACCGCCGCCTAGGGCGCGAGCTCGACCTCTTCTCTACTTCCGAGGCGGTCGGCCCCGGCCTGGTGCTGTGGCATCCCAAAGGCGCGCGGGTGCGCTCGCTGATGGAGCAGGTGTGGCGCGAGGAGCACGACCGGCGCGGCTACCAGCCCGTCTACTCCCCCCACGTCGGCAAGGGCGCGCTGTGGGCGACCAGCGGCCACCTCGACTTCTACCGCGAGAGTATGTACGACGCGATGGACGTCGAGGGGCAAGAGTACTTCGCCAAGCCGATGAACTGTCCCTTCCACGTCCAGATATACCAGTCCGCCAAGCGCTCCTACCGTGAACTCCCCATCCGCTACACCGAACTCGGCGCCGTCTACCGCTACGAGCGCTCCGGCGTCCTCCACGGACTTCTCCGCGTGCGCGGCTTCACGCAGGACGACGCGCACATCTTCTGCACGCCGGAGCAGGTGGAGGACGAGGTGGTGGGCGTGCTTGACTTCGCCTTCCACCTGCTGCGCGTCTTCGGATTCGACGACTACGACGTCTTCCTCAGCACGCGCCCCGAGAAGGCGGTGGGAGACCCGGCCGATTGGGAGCTGGCGACGGAGGCGCTGCGCCGCGCCCTCGACCGCCGCCACGTGGAGCACCTGGTGGACGAGGGAGGCGGCGCCTTCTACGGCCCGAAGCTGGACATCAAGGTGCGCGACGCCATCGGACGCTCGTGGCAATGCACCACCATCCAGTTCGACTTCAACCTGCCCCAACGCTTCGGCCTCGCCTACGACGGCGCCGACGGCGCCGAGCATCGCCCTTATATGGTGCACCGCGCCCTCTTCGGCTCCCTCGAGCGCTTCTTCGGCGTGCTCATCGAGCACTACGCGGGCGCCTTCCCCACCTGGCTAGCCCCCGTCCAAGCTGTGCTCATCCCCATCGCCGACCGACACGTGGACTACGCCCACGCGGTGCGCGGCCAACTAGCCGCCGCCGGTATCCGCGCCGAGGTGGACGCGCGCAACGAGCGCATGAACGCGAAGATTCGCAACGCGCAACTGGCCAAGATTCCCTACATGCTCGTCGCCGGCGACAAGGAGGCCCAAGCGAACGGCGCCGCCGTCCGCCTGCGCACCGGCCAAGACCTCGGCCTCCTCCCCGTTGACGACGTGACCGCCCGCATAGTCGGCGAGACGGCGCGCCGCGACCCCAAGGCGCCCTAACTCCCGTCCCTCTCCCCGCTCAGCCTGAGGGCAGTCGAAGCGCGCCCCCGGCGGACGCTATCGCAGAAACTCCTCCGCCCACCGCGCGTGGTCGGCGGCGGAGGTCGCCTCCGCGATCAACTCCGGCGCCGCCAAGCGGCCCGCCAGGTCGGCGGGGTCGCGCAGTCCCGCCTGCGCCTCGAGACCCTCGCGCACCGCTTGCACCATCGCCTGGAAGGCGGGATGGCCTCGGAACGCCAGACGCACGCCCCGCTTCGCCAGCGAGGCGTCGTCCAGCGCCGCGGGCGGATTGCCGAGGACGAGCGGCAGGCCGCCCGCCGCTTCGGCAAGCGCCTCCACCTCATCGAGCGTCGTTACGCCCACGAGGAACAGCGCGTCCACGCCGCACGACGCATAAGCGCGCGTGCGCACGGTTGCGCCGTCGAGGCCCTCGCCGCGCATCGCGTGGGTGCGCCCGACGATGACCGTCGCGGGGTCTTGCCGTCCGTCGAGGGCGGCGCGCAGCTTGCCCTGCGCCTCCTCCGCGCTGATGAGGCGCTCGCCCGTAGTGCCGTAGGCCTGCGGCAGCACGGTGTCCTCGATGGTCAGCGCCGATACCCCCGCGTCCTCCAGCTCGCGCACCGTGCGCCGCACGTTCAGCGCGTTGCCGTAGCCGTGGTCTGCGTCCACCGCGAGGCTGATGTCGGACACGCGAGTGATGCGCCGCGCCGTGTCCGCCAATTCCGTCAGCGTGATGAGGCCCACGTCGGGCGCGCCCACGGCCACAGCGGAAGCCACCGACCCGGCCAGCACCGCCGTTTCGAAGCCGAGGCGCTCGGCCATCCGCGCCGAGAGGGGGTCGAAGACGGACGCGGGCTGGATGCACTCGGCCTTGGCGAGCTGCGCCCGCAGGCGTTGGCGGCGTTCGGTGGGCAGCATCGGAGCCTCCTGCCTAACGAAAAGCGCCCCATCCGTTGGACGGGGCGTGGTCGGCGCTCTTTGGGGGCGTCATCGGTTGATGGTGCGCGTGAGCGCGTTGGCGAGGGCGGTCGCCGCAGCGAGCGCGGCGGCCCCCGCCGCCAAGGCGACGACGCCGAACACCCAGTCGCTCTCCACGAACCGCCATATCCCGACACCCAGGCCGGCGAACATGGCCGCCCAGCCCAGAGTTATCGTTGTGCCCGTTCTCCACATATGCCCCTCCTGCCTGGCCGCGCGGGCCTAACGCCCACCTGCGGAGCGGCGCGATGATAGCACAGCGCCGCCCGCGCAACAGCGCCCCCTCAATCCGTCGTTCCCGCGGAGGCGGGAACCTTGACGCTCGGTGCTCCGTAACCGTAAAACCCGCCCCGGCGACACGGGGGCAGGACGAGAAAGCGCCCTCCGTTCGCCCTGAGGGAACTCGAAGGGCGCCAACTCCGTCGCCTGTATGACATCCCTCCGTTGCGCGAACGTCGCACGCCTCGTATCCTTGCCCCGTATGGACGCTTACCTCGCTTCCCCTCCCGCCACGCCCCGCGCCCTGGACGAAATTGGCCACTTTCGGTCAAAAACCGGTCAATCCCTGGCCAATTCATGGCCAGTCCAGGCCAGACTCCCGCCGTAAGGAGTCCGGAATGAACCACTTTGGCGCAGAAAACGAAAGTGCTCCGCGCCGGCCCACTTCCACTAGCGCCCGCCGAAGGTTGCGCGGGTGCTAAACTCGCCTGAACCGAGGAGGCGCCGTATGAGCACCCACACCCTGCGCGACCGGATAGAGGACGCCCTGCGCGGCGCCGACGCCGCATACGTCGAGGTGCGCGTGGAAGAGGCGGAGTCGCGCAGCCTGCGCTACCGCGGGCGCGAACTGGAGGACGCGGGGCGCTCGACGGCGCTGGGAGGCTGCGTGCGCGCCCTCGCCGGGGCCGGCTGGGGCTTCGCCTCCTTCAACGACCTCTCTCAACTGCGCGCCAAGGTGGAGCAGGCCGTCAAGCAGGCGCGCGTCCTGAAGGGCGACCCCATCGTCCTCGCCGACGCCGAGCCTATCGTGGACGTCGCGCCCGCCGTCGTCGGGGAGGACCCGACGCGCGTGCCGCTGGCGGAGAAGAAGGAGGTGCTCGACCGCTACGTTGACGTGATGATGAGCACCGAGGGCGTCCAATCGTCCACCGTCGCCTACGGCGACGCGAACAAGCGCGTCACCTTCGCCAACAGCGAGGGCGCGTTCATTCAGCAGGAGCGCGTGGACGTGAATCTGCGCCTCGCCGCCCTGGCGCGCAAGAACGGCGACGTGCAGCAGTCGGGCGTCAGCATCGGCAGCCTCGGCGACTTCGCCTTCGTCCGCGAGCTGGACGACCAAGCGCAGGAGGTGGCCGACCGCGCCATCGCGCTGCTGGCCGCGCCGCCCATCGACGGCGGCGAGCACACCGTCGTGCTCGACCCGGTGCTCGCGGGCGTCTTCATCCACGAGGCGTTCGGCCACCTTTCGGAGGCCGACCACATCTACGCCGAGCCGCGCTTGCAGGAGATCATGCAGCCGGGGCGCAGGTTCGGCCGCCCCATTCTGAACGTTGTGGACGGGGCGAACACGCCCGCCTCCAACCTGCGCGGCTCCTACCGCTACGACGACGAGGGCGTGCCCGGCCGCCGCACCCAACTCATCCACGAAGGCGTGCTGGTGGGGCGCCTCCACTCCCGCGAGACGGCGGGGAAGTTGGGCGAGGCCGTCACCGGCAACGCGCGCGCCATCTCCTACCGCTTCCCGCCCATCGTGCGTATGACCAACACCTACATCGAGCCTGGCGAGGGCGGCGTGGACGACCTCATCGCGGACGTGAAGGAGGGGGTGTACGTCAAGAACTGGTACGGCGGCATGACGAGCATGGAGATGTTCACCTTCTCGGCGGGCGAGGCCTACCGCATCCGCGACGGCAAGATCGCCGAACTCTGCCGCCCCGTCATGCTCAGCGGCAACGTCTTCACCACCCTCGAGAACATCGACGCCATCGCCGCCGACCTGGCGATGAACCAGGGGGGCGGTTGCGGCAAGGCCGGCCAAAGCCCGCTGCCCGTCTCCAACGGCAGCCCCCACATCCGCATCCGCCGCTGCCTGCTCAACGCCGCTTAGCCATGCCGCACCCCGTCGCCGAGCGCATCCTCGAAGAGGCCCGCCGCGCCTGCGGCGAGGCCGAGGTCTTCTTCGTCGAATCGGAGAGCGCTCCCGTCCACTTCGAGGCCAACCGCGTCAAAGCCGCCGACTCCCACGAGACCGCCGGAGCGGCGCTGCGGGTGATCAAGGACGGGCGCATCGGCTTCAGCTCCACCTCCCGCCTCGACGACCCCGCCGCGCTTGTGGAGATGGCGTTGGACACGGCGCAGTTCGGCGCCGAGGCGGCATTCTCCTTCCCCGGCCCGGCCGACTTCCCCCGCGTGGACGTGTTCGACCCCGCCATCGCCGAGGCTGCGCTGGACGGCATGGTCGCCTTGGGCGACGCCGTCGTGCGCGACGTGCGCGCGCTGTCCAACGAAGTGCAGGTCGAGGGCAGCGTGTCCGTCTCCCGCGCGCGCATCACACTGCTCAACACGAACGGCGCGAGCGTCTCCTATGAGCGCTCCGGCTTCTCCCTGGGCTTCGAAGGCACGGTGATCCGCGGCGAGGACATGCTCTTCGTCTTCGACGGGATGTCCTCCATCGCGCCCATTCGGGACCCCGCCGAAGTGGTGTCCTCCATCGCGCGCCAGCTGGAATGGGCCAGCAGCACCGCGGCCATCGACACCAAGCCGATGCCCGTCATCTTCATGCCCACCGCCGTTCCGAGCGTCATCGTCGGCCCGCTGATGGCGGCGCTCAACGGCAAGACGGTGCTTCAGGGAACGTCCCCCCTCGCCGAACGGCTGGGCGAGCGCGTCGTGGATGAACGCATCAGCCTCACGGACGACACAACGTTGCCCGGAGTCCCCGGCAGCCGCATGAGCGACGACGAAGGCGTGCCCAGCCGCCGCCTGCCTCTGGTGAACGCGGGCGCTGCCGCCAACTTCATCTACGACCTCCAAACGGCGGGCAAGGCGGGGGCGCAGAGCACCGGCAGCGGCGAGCGCAGCCTCAGCTCGCCTCCGTCGCCCTCCGCCGGGGTGCTGCTGGTGGGAGAAGGCGACGCGTCGTTGGAGGAGATGATCGCGGGCATCGACGAAGGGCTGATCGTAGAGCGCCTGCTCGGAGCGGGGCAGTCGAACATCCTGGGCGGCGACTTCAACGCCAACGTGCTGCTGGGATTCAAGGTGGAGAAGGGGAAGGTGAAGGGGCGCGTCAAGGACACGATGGTGGCGGGCAACGTCTACAAGGCGCTCAACGACGTGATCGCCGTGGGGAGCGAGGGCCGCTGGCTCGGCGGCAGCCTCTACGCGCCGCCCATCGCCTGCGCCAATATCGCCGTCGCGGCGCAGGCGGGCTAGCCGAACGCAGGGCGGCTATGGCGCTCCGCGACCACATCGAGGCGCTTCGCGACGCCGATCAGGTGAGCGCCGCCGCCATCGCGGGCCTCAGCGGCCTCGCTATGGGCGAGGTGGACGAAGCGGCGGAGGAGTGGGCACAAGCGCCGCCGCCGCGCCGCCGCCACGTCGTCGAGCGCATGGTGGAGATGGCCGAAGCCAACGTAGACCTCGAGTTCGACGCCTTCCTCTGCCACGCGATGGCCGACTCCGACCCCGCCGTGCGCGAGCGGGCCGCCGCCGGACTCTGGGAGACGACCGACCGCCGCGTGGCGCTGCGCTTGCTCGACGCGCTGCGGGACGACCCGAGCGCGGCCGTCCGCGCCGCCGCCGCCCGCTCCCTCGGCCACTTCGCCCTCCTCGCCGAGACGGGCAAGTTGCTGGAGCGCGACCGCGAGGCGGTCTACGAGGCGCTGGCTGCGCGCCTGCGCGAGGACGCCGAACCCGGCGAAGTGCGCCGCCGCGCGCTGGAAGCACTGGGCGTCTTTGATACGCCGGAGGTGGCGGAGTCGATCGCGCGCGCCTACCACAGCGGCGACGCTCCCTTGCGCCAAAGCGCCGTCTTCGCTATGGGGCGCTCCTGCAACCCCCGGTGGCTCCCCTCTATCTTCGAGGAGATGGAGTCGGACGACCCCGCGATGCGCTACGAAGCGGCCAACGCCGCGCGCGAGCAGGGCGACCCCGCCGCCGCTCCCCGCCTCGTCCACCTTCTCTCCGACCACGACGCCCAAGTCCGCATGGCCGCCGTCCAAGCGCTCGGCGGCGTCGGCGGCCCCAGCGCGCTCCGCGCGCTCCGCGAGGCCGCCGAGTCGGACGACGCGGCCTTGCGTGAAGCCGCGCAGGAGGCCATCGCCGCCGCCAACGCCAGCGACGACCCATTTTCGGTAGACGGGGCGCGCTGACGCGCCCCGGCGCGGGTGGTAAGGTAGCGCCCCGTTGGAGGTGGGAATGCCGAGCGCGGCTAACGTCGAACGCCACGTCTCCGCCGGCGGCGTCGTCTACCGCGAGGCGGAAGGCGGCGTGGAGGTCGTCTTGTGCGGGCGCAACGCCGCCGCCGCGTGGAGCCTGCCCAAGGGCACGCCCGACCCCGGCGAACGCGTCGAGCAGACGGCGTTGCGCGAGGTTCGGGAGGAGACGGGGCTGGCCGTGGAGATCGAGCAGCCGCTCGGCCATATCGAATACTGGTTCCACGCCCCCGAGCGCGGCGCGCGCTGCCACAAGCGCGTCTACTTCTTCCTGATGCGCGCCGTGGGCGGCAGCACCGCCGATCACGATGAGGAGTTCGACGCCGTGGAATGGTTCGCGCCGGAGCGCGCCGCCGAGTTGTTGACCTACCCGAACGAGGCGGACGTGCTACGGCGGGCGTTGGCGTTGGTGAACGCGCATGACCGCGTCGGAGCGTAAGCCCGCCGTCGAGGGCGCGGTCGTGGTCCAGGGGCGGCTCGTCGCCTTGCGCCACAAGCGCATCGAGGACGCGGACGACGACTACCGCTGGCGCGTCGACCCCGAGTTGGCGGAGCTGGACGCGACGGTGGCGATGCGCCTCTCCCTCGACGACTTCCGGTCGCGGATCGCGCAGGAGCTGCGCTACCCCACCGCGTGGGTCAAGCGCTTCGCCATCGACACGCTCGACGGCGTCCACGTCGGCAACTGCATGGCCTACGACCTCGACACCGTAACCGGCGAGGGCGAGGTGGGCATCATGATCGGCGAGCGCGCCTATTGGGGACAGGGCTACGGGACGGAGGCGCTGGCGCTGCTGGTGGACGAGTGCTTCGCTATGAACTCCATCCGCCGCCTCTACCTCCACACCCTCGAATGGAACGAACGCGCCCGCCGCGCCTTCGCCAAGATCGGCTTCCGCGAGGTGCGCTCCGTCCGCCGCGCGGGCAAGGATTTCGTGCGCATGGAGTTGCAGAGGAAGGATTGGCCCGCCAAGCGCGCCGTCCTGCTCCACGCGCCGCCCGCGCCCGACGCATCTCCGCAAGACGGCTGATGTCCGCACCCCCATCCGTTGACCCTACCCTCGCCGCTTGATAGCGTCCCGCAGCCCCGCGCCGGCAGACCAACCCGCCCGGCGCGCGTTCGGACCATCGCGATCCATATCGGCGCCGTTCGTTGCTTGGCCTCCTGGTCGGCGCAGAGCGTGAAGCCGCGCAGAGAAGCCCCTCCGCGAAGGAGGGGCTTTCAATTGGCGCGCCACGGTGCGCTACAATGCAGGGCGCGCGCAGGGGTGTAGCTCAGTTTGGTAGAGCATCGGTCTCCAAAACCGAGGGCCGCGGGTTCGAGTCCTGCCACCCCTGCCAGATGCAGCACCTCACGCACAAGAGGGCGCCGGGCGCACTAACTCCTCCTTGCGCCACTCCCACACCGGAGGCGACCAATGGTTCGCATAGTCTGCGAGGGCTGCGGCGCTCCCGTCGAGGGCGCGACCGCCGACGCGGGCGGGTAGGGGAGCGCCG
>JAGWBE010000012.1:25129-26066 GCA_021296055.1 Dehalococcoidia bacterium
CGCAGTCGCGGAAGTAGCGCGCCATCGCGGGCATCACCACCTCGTAGAACGCCTCGTCGTCCACTTGCGGGTCGCAGACGCACTCCCACGAGACGACGTTCCCGCGCTGCATGCCGTGCTGCTCCAGCACGCCGTCCACGTGGCGGTAGATGTGCCCCAGCTGGGACGCCACAGTGCGCCCGGGCTGGCTCACAGCGCCGATGATGAGCGTGCGCTCCGCGCCGCTGACCTCGGTGGCCCACGACGCGGCGTCGCGCACCAGCCCCGCCTTCGATTCGACCTTCACCATTGCCCCCACGAACGTTTCGTCCGTAGGGTAGCCTATCCGCGGAGGGCGCGCCTACTGCCAAAGAGAAAGCCCTCGGACACGCCGAGGGCTCCTNNNNGTCCTGAGCAACCGAGGCGCCAGCGCTAGCTTCCTTGCTTGGCCGCCCGAACGGTTGCCCGCCCGCTTGGCCGCTGCGGCTCCGCAGCGCTTTTCTCTTGGTCGCTCAGGACAGGTTGTACTGTATAGGCGCTTCCAGGTGCTGTCAAGCGCTTGTCAACCGGATTTGGGCGCCAATTTTTCAGAATCGCGCACGGGCATTTCGCTGAGATGACAAGGGGCGGCTCTCTTCTCTCCGTTCGCCCCGCCGCTTGGCAAACCCGCCCGCGCCACGCTATCATAGCCTTCCGCGCCGGAGTTGGCGTGCCGAGGTGGTGGAATTGGCAGACACGCTGTCTTGAGGGGGCAGTGGGGAAACCCGTATGAGTTCGAATCTCATCCTCGGCACCAATCGCATTCTCGGCGCCAACCTGACTCTGGGCGCGGCTGACGCCACGGCGACGTAGCCAAGTGGTTAAGGCGGGGGTCTGCAAAACCCCTATTCGGCGGTTCGAATCCGCCCGTCGCCTCCATCCTCTCCACCCCACGGCGCGCGCGCCCATCCCCTAGAAT
>JAGWBE010000013.1:0-23654 GCA_021296055.1 Dehalococcoidia bacterium
GCGCGCGCCAATGTGCCCGTCATCGTGCCGCCGCCCAAGCTCTGCACCGACAACGGCGCGATGATCGCGGGCGCCGCCTTCTTCCGCCTCCAGCGCGCCGCCCCGTCGCCTGACAACCTGGATGCCGTGCCCAACCTGGTGATGGCGTGAGCCCCGAATCGGGCGGCGCGACGGCCTATCTCGGCAGGGTGGTGGCCGTCGGCAGGACGGTGGCTGGGGGCAACGCTGCGCTCTACCGCGTCTCCAGCCGCTCCTTCCCCAACCGCCGTGCCGTGGAGGCGGACGGCGCAATCGCCATCGTCCCGCGCGAGGGCCCTCAGGACGACCCGACACGCAATCCCTACGTGTCTTACAACTCCGTCAGAATCGCCGGGCGGTGGGCGGTGGCGGCTAACGGCACCCACTGCGACCCCATCGCGGAGAAGCTCACCGGCGGCGCACCCCCCAAGGACGCGCTAGGGCTAACTCTGCTTACGATGGACTACGAACGCGACCACTTGAGCACTCCGCGCATCGCGGCGGTCGTCCCGTCCGAGGGGGAGGAGGCGTGGCTGGGCATAGTGCGCGCCGACGGACTACAAGTGCAGGCCGTCCGCCTTGAGGCGGGCGCCGCCGTCTACGTTGCGACCTACGAGGCGAGCAGCGTGACGCCGTCGCAGCACAGCGACTTCGACGCGGCGGACGCGGACGAGGCGGCGCGGTTCGCCATCGAGGGCGGCGCGTTCGCTGCTATGACGCACCCGGTTGCGAGCGCCGCCGCGCTCGCCGGGTCGGGCGGGTTTGCGCTGGGGACGGCGCTGGCGTAGGCGCTCCGCCGCTTCCGCAGCGTCCCAGGTTCGCCCTGAGGGTAATCGAAGGGCGAACGCAGCCCGCGCCCCCTCACCCCTCTCCCGTCTCTTTCTGCACCAGCTCCGTCGTCTTGTCGAGCAGGTCCTTGATGTCGTCGAACTCTACGGGGAGGAGGGCGCGGAAGAAGGAGGTCGCCTCGAGGAGCGGCGCCGCCAAGGTGGAATCGGCCACCGCGTCTTGTATCGACTCCGACGGGAGGATGCCCAGCAACGTAACGAACGTTACGGTGGAGATGACGCCCACGATCAGGCCTAGCGCCAGCCCTCCGAGCCGGTCTACCCAGCCGAGCAGCAGCAGGCTCATGCTCTTCTTCAGCAGATTGCCCGCTACCCACGCGCCGACCATGACGGCGACGAAGAGCACGATGAAGGCGAGGGTTCGTTGCTGGCTCTCGTTGTCGAGGAAAGTGAAGACGGGCGCAAAGGAGCCGTAGGCGCGGCTGGCGATGATGGCCGCCAAGACGGCGCCGATCAACATTGCGGCCCAGCGGACGACGCCGGTGCGCACGCCCATGATGGCCGACCCCGTGAGGCCGGTGAGGATGACGATGTCCACCCAGTTCATTGCGCCTCTAATGCCCTCCGTCGTGCTGCCGCCGCAACTATGCCAGCGCAGGCGGTGTAAGGGAATGGGCTAGCGGGGCGGAGGCTAGCCCCCGCCTACGGGGCGGACAATCTCCACGTGGTCGCCGTCCTCCAACCGCACGCGGTCGAACGCGCCGCGCTCCAGCACCTCTCCGTTGCGCGCTACGGCGATGTAGCGCCGGTCGAAGCCCAGGGACGCCAGGTAGGCGCTTACGCTCAGGGGAGCGTCCAGAGCGCGCGGCTCGCCGTTGATAGTCAGGCGTATCACGCCGTTTCCCCAGGGCGCGAACCCCACGCCGCATCCAACGCCTCCCGCAGCGCAAGCGCCGCTTGGCCTGGGTCGGCGGCGGCGAGAACGGCGCGGATCACCGCCGCGCCGCTAGCGCCCGCCTCGACGGCCTCTCCGACGTTGGCCGCCGTGACGCCGCCGACGGCCAACACGGGCGCGTTCACCGTGTCCGCAACGGCGCGCACCAGGCCCGCGCCCGCAGGGGGCTCGCCGGGGTGCGTGAGGGTGGCGAACATCGCGCCCGCCTGGATGAGGCGCGCCCCGTCCGCCTCCGCCTGGCGCGCGGTCTCCACGTCGTGGACGGAGCGCCCGATCAGCAGGCCCGGGCGTTGCTGGCGGACGGCGGCGACGGGGCGGGACGCCTCGCCGAGATGGACGCCGTCGGCGTGGACGGCCTCGGCGATGGAGGCGCTGTCGTTGATGAACAGGAGCGCGCGCCCCTTGGTGAGGTCGCGCAGGCGGCGAGCGAGGGAGAATTGCTCGGCGTCGGGTAGGTCTTTCTCGCGCATCTGCACGATGTCCACCACGCCGGTGGCGAGCGCCGCGTCGAGCGCTTCGAGCAGCGGGCCGACGCCCCCCGCCGCGTCGCGGTTCGTGACCACCGACAGGATGGGCGGGCGCAGCGTGGTCACGTGGAGGAGATAACCCCGGCCAGAGGGCTGCTGGGTTGGGCGTACTCTTGGCGCGCGATGCGTCCGGCCAGATGCGCTTTGCGCCCCGCCTCAACGCCTTGGCGGAAGGCGTCGGCCATGAGCGCCGGGTCTTTGGCGCGGGCGATGGCGGTGTTAACCAGCACGGCGCCGGCGCCCATCTCCATCGCCTGCGCCGCGTCGGACGGCACAGCGAGGCCCGCGTCCACGATCACCGGCACGGACGCTTGCTCGATGATGATGCCGATCTCTTCCGCCGTGTGGATGCCCTGGCCGGAGCCGATGGCGGAGCCGAGGGGCATCACCGCCGCGCAGCCCGCCTCCTCCAACCGGCGGGCGAGCACCGGGTCGGCGTGGATGTAGGGCAGCACGGTGAATCCCTCGGCCACCAGCGCCTTGGCCGCCTCCAGCGTCCCCACCGGATCGGGCAGCAGGTACTTGGCCTCCGGCTGCACTTCCAGTTTGATCAGGTTGGGCAAGCCCATAGAGCGGGCGAGGCGGGCGGTCATCAGCGCCTCTTCGACCGTGCGGCAGCCGGCGGTGTTGGGGAGGATGGTGTAGCGCGCCGGGTCTACGTCGTCGAGGATGGAGCGCTCGGCCGGGTTGTCCAGGTCAAGGCGGCGGACGGCGACGGTGACCATCTGCGCGCCGGAGGCGTCGAGCGAGGCGCGCAACTCCTCCGCGCTGCGGTGGCGGCCGGTGCCGATGATAAGGCGCGATGTGAAGGAGAATCCGCCGATGTTGAGCGGCGCGTCTTGCATTGCCTCCTCGACGAACGGAACGCTGCCTAGCAGTGTAGCACCGGGGCGCGAGCGGTCAAACGAGCGTCTTCCCCGTTCGCCCTTCGAGCTCCCTTAAGGCGAACGGAGGAGGCGTATGACAGGCGGGGCTAGGCGGCGCTGGTATGCTTGGGAGTTATGGAGGCAGGGTTGTTCCATCCGGCGGTGGAGGCGTGGTTCGCGCGGCGCTTCGGTCAGCCTACGGAGGCGCAGGCGGCGGGTTGGCCCGCCATCGCGCAGGGCCGTCACACGCTGATCGCCGCGCCCACCGGGTCGGGCAAGACGCTGGCGGCGTTCCTGAACGCCGTGGACGGCCTCGCGCGCCAGGCGGCCACGGGCGAGTTGGCGGACGGCGCGCAGGTGGTCTACGTCTCGCCGCTGAAGGCGCTAGCCAACGACGTACGCCACAACTTGCTGGAGCCGTTGGAGGAGATAGCGGAGACGGCGCGCGAGATGGGCCTCCCCTTCGCGGAGATACGGGCGGCGGTGCGGACGGGCGACACGCCGGCCAAGGAGCGCGCCCTCAACGCCAAGCGCCCGCCGCACATCCTCATCACCACGCCTGAGTCGCTCTTCATCCTGCTCACATCCGAGTCGGGACGGCGCGGGTTGACGGGCGTTCGCACGCTCATCCTCGACGAGTTGCACGCCGTCGCGCCGAACAAGCGGGGCGCGCATCTGTCCATCAGCGTCGAGCGCCTATGCCGCAACTCCAAGCATCCCATTACGCGCGTTGGCCTCTCCGCCACGCAACGCCCCATCGAGGAGATGGCGCGTTTCCTGACGGGCGCCGGAGACGCGAACGGCGGCGGCCCGCCCGACTGCGCCATCGTGGACGTGGGACATCGCCGCGCGATGGACCTGGCTATCGAGTTGCCGGACGACGAGCTGGGACCGATAGCGACGCACGAGCAGTGGGCGCAAGCGCTGGACGCCATCGCCAAGCTGGTGGAGCAGCACCGGTCGACGTTGGTGTTCGTGAACACGCGGCGGTTGGTGGAGCGGGTCGCGCACCTCTTGTCCGAGCGCCTGGGCGAGGAGCGGGTGGCGGCGCACCATGGGTCGCTGTCGCGAGAGCGCCGCTTGGAGTCGGAGCGGCGGCTGCGGGAGGGAGAGGCGTCGGTGTGCGTGGCGACGGCGTCGCTGGAGTTGGGCATCGACATCGGCGAGGTTGACCTGGCGTGCCTGATCGGGTCGCCGCGCAACATCGGCACGGCGCTCCAGCGCGTCGGGCGCTCAGGGCACTTCCTGGGCGGCACGCCCAAGGGGCGCTTCTTCCCCCTCACGCGGGACGAACTGGTGGAGACGGTCGCGCTGATTCGGGCGATGAGGGCGGGCAAGCTGGACGCGCTGACGATTCCGCCGTGGCCGTTGGACGTGCTCGCGCAGCAGATCGTGGCGGCCACCGTCGGCGAGGAATGGTGGGGCGAGCGGGAGTTGTACGAGTTCGTGCGCCGCGCGCACCCCTACCGCGAGTTGCCCTACGAGCGCTACCAACAGGCGCTGGAGGTGCTGGTGGAGGGCGTGGCCGGGCGCTGGGGGCGCAACGGGGCGTACCTGTACCGCGACGGGGTGAACGGGCGCGTGAAGGCGCGGCGCGGCGGGCGCATCGCTGCTGTGACCAGCGGGGGCGCGATACCCGACACGGGCGACTATCTAGTGATGGCGGAGCCGGAGGGCGTGTACGTCGGCTCCGTCAACGAGGACTTCGCCATCGAGTCGGTGGCGGGCGACATCTTCTTGCTGGGCAACGCGCCGTGGCAGATACGGCGCGTCGAGGCTGGCGTGATGCGCGTGGCCGAGGCGCATGGCAAGGCGCCCACCATCCCCTTCTGGCTGGGCGAGGCGCCGGGGCGCACGCCCGAGCTGTCGGAGGAGGTGTCGGAGGTGCGGCGCGAGGTGGACGCGCGCCTCCACGCACCGGAGCGCGCCGCCGCGTGGCTGATGGAGCAGGGAGCGTCCCGCGAGGCGGCGGAGCAAGTGGTCGCCTACGTGGAGGAGGGCAAGCGGGTGCTTGGCCTCACGCCCACGCGGGAGCGCGTTATCGCCGAGCGCTTCTTCGATGAGGCGGGCGGGATGCAGTTGGTGATTCACTCGCCGTGGGGCAGCCGCGTTAACCGCGCGTGGGGGTTGGCGCTGCGCAAGCGGCTGTGCCGCACGTTCGACTTCGAGCTCCAGGCCGCCGCCACCGACGACGGGATTAACATCTCGCTTGGCCCGCAACACTCTTTCCCCGCCGAAGAGGTGTTTGGCTACGTCAAAGCGCAGACGGCGGAGCCGCTGCTAACGCAGGCGGTGTTCCAATCGCCCGTGTTCGGGACGCGCTGGCGCTGGACGGCCTCCCGCGCGTTGGCCTTGCTGCGCCAGGTAGGCGGCAAGCGCATTCCCACGCCCATCCAGCGCATGCGCTCCGACGATCTGCTCGCCGCCGTCTTCCCTGCCCAGGCCGCCTGCCAAGACAACCGTCTCGCCGGGGAGGACATCGAGCCGCCCGACCACCCGCTGGTGTTCGAAACGCTGCGCGACTGCCTGACGGAGGCGCTCGACTTGGCCGGGCTGCAAGAGGCGCTGCGCGCCATCGAGAGCGGGCGCGTCGAGGTCTACGGCAAGGACACCGTGCAGCCGTCGGCCTTCTCCCACCAGATACTCAACGCTATGCCCTATGCCTTCCTCGACGACGCGCCGTTGGAGGAGCGTCGCGCCCGCGCCGTCACCCTCCGCCGCGCTTTGCCCGAGGACGCCCGCGACCTGGGCGCGCTCGACCAGGAGGCCGTCGCCGCCGAATCGACCGCTGCGTGGCCCGCGCCCCGCGACGCCGACGACCTCCACGACGCGCTTCTCACCCTCGCCCTGTTGCCTGACGACGACATCAACGAGCGCGCCGACGACCCCGCCCAGTGGCGCGAGTGGCTCGGCGAGCTGGGGCGGGCGGGACGCGCTATGCGCTTGCGCGCGGGCGGCAAGGAGTTCCGGCTGGCGACGGAGCGCTCGGCGCTCGTGGCCTCGGCCTATCCGGACGGCGAGCTGTCCGGCGCAGTGTGGGGCAACGGCTCGCCGCACGAGCAAGATGTGGCGATTGCCGACGTCGTGCGGGGCCGCGTGGAGTGCACGGGGCCGTTCACCATTGCCGAATTGGCCGACCGCCTGGCGCTCAGCGAACACGCGGCGCGTGCGGCGGCGGCGCGCTTGGAGAGCGAGGGTGTGGTGCTGCGCGGGCGCTACCGCCAAGGCGCCATCGACGCGGGCGTGGACGAGTACTGTGATCGGCGCATCCTCGCGCGCATCCACCGCGCCACCATCGGACGCCTCCGCAGCGAGATCGAGCCTGTGCCCGCTGCGTCCTACTTGCGCTTCCTGTTGGAGTGGCAGCACGCAACGCCGAGCAGCCGCTTGAGCGGCGAGGCGGGGCTGATGGAGGTAGTGGAGCAGCTTCAGGGTTTCGAGGCGGCGGCGCAGGCGTGGGAAAGCGCAATCTTGCCCGCGCGCGTCCGCGGCTACGCGCCCTCGATGCTCGACCAGTTCTTCTTCAACGGCGAGGCGGTCTGGGGGAGGTTCGCGCGCCGCGCTGCGGCGCCATCCGGCGGCATCTCGCGCAACAGTCCCGTGTCGCTGGCGCTGCGCCAGGACACGCCGTGGCTGCTGGACGCGCTACCGGAGAACGCGCCGCCCCCGGGCGCAGCCGCCGAGGTGTACGACTATCTGCAGCGGCGCGGCGCCTCCTTCCTGCCCGACATCGTGGCCGGAGTGCGCCGCCTGCCCAGCGACGTCGAGGATGCCTTGTGGCAACTAGTGGCGGCGGGGCGCGTAACCGCCGATGGATTCGGCGCGCTGCGCGGCCTCATCTCGGGCGCCGCGCGCCGCGCCGCCGCGCCCTCTAGGCGCTCGCGCTTCGCCAAGCGCCCGCGCCTGCGCTCCCACCAGAGCCGCTGGACGCTCCTCCACGCCGATGGTCAGCCCCTCCCTCTCGCTCTAGGCAACGGCCTGGGCGGGAACGGCGCGTCGGCGCGCACGATCGAGGAGGAGACGGTGGACGCGCGGGCGGCGCAGTTGCTGCGACGCTACGGCGTGGTATGCCGCGAGGCGCTCGCGCGCGAGCAGATGGCGCCGCCATGGCGCATGCTGCTGCGCTCATTCCGCCGCGCCGAGGCAAGGGGGGAGATACGGGGCGGGCGCTTCGTCGCAGGGTTCGTCGGCGAGCAGTTCGCGTTACCCGACGCCGTCGACACGCTGCGCACGGTACACAAGCGCCCGCTCGAGGGCGAGGCCGTGCGCCTCTCCGCCGCCGACCCGCTGAACCTAGTGGGCATTCTCACCCCCGGCGCGCGCGTGCCCGCTGCCCCAGGCAACGAGGTCGTCTATCGCGACGGCGCGCCGGTGGAGGCAGCGGCGCCGGCGGAAGTGGGGGCGGGGACGTAGAGACGCGCGGGGATGATACGAGCGGTCTTCTTCGACTTCTACGGCACGCTCGCGGAGTGGCAGTCGGGCGGCGAGCGCATCCAGGCGCAGGCCGCGCGCGCCGAGGGCCTGCGAGTGGACGAGCGGTTGCTGGGCGCGGGCTACCGCGCGGCTGACGCCTACCTGGCCGAGGAGAACGCCGTTCAGCCCGTGTCGCGGCGCACGGCGGCGGAACGCGACGCGGTGTTCGCGGAGTACGAGCGGCGTTTGCTGGGGGAGGCCGGAGCGCAAGTGGACGAGTCGGCGGCTATGCGGGTGTGGCGGCGGGTGGACGCCGCGCCGAAGCAGCTCGCCGCCTACGATGACGCGCTGCCGACACTGACGGCGCTGCGCGCCCTGGGCGTGACCACGGGCGTCATCTCCAATATGGGCGGCGGCCTGAACGCGCACTTGGAGGAAGTGGGGTTGCTGGCGGCAGTGGACGCGGCGGTGTCCAGCGGCGAAGTGGGCGTCGGCAAGCCTCACGCGCCCATCTTCCGCGCCGCCCTCGCGCGGGCGGGAGTCGCCGCAGTGGAGGCGCTCCACGTCGGCGACAGCTACAGCGGCGATGTGCTGGGAGCGCAAGGCGCGGGGGTGGAGGCGGTGTTCCTCAACCGCGATGGCGCGGAGGGCGCGCCCGTCGGCTGCGAGGTGATTCGGACGCTGCGCGCCGTTGTTCCGTTGGTGGAGGCGCGCGGCTTGCTTGCCTAACCCCGGGCGAAGTCCGATGTCGGCATGTGGTAAGGTAAGCGGAGCCGATTGCAACGACGAGGCGGAGCGCCGCTCCAGGCGCACGCCGGACAGGACGATGGAACGTTGGCCTACCAGGTGCATTTCGCCAGCCTAGCCGAGGAGAACCAGTCGCTGACCCTCGCCCTCCTGCGTATGAAGGAGGATTCGGGAACGCTGGCGCCAGACGAAGCGGCGCTGCTGCTGCAGATACGCGGCCCGGCGCCGCCCGGCGGCTACCGCTACGAGGAGCCGGAGCCGGAATGGGGAGGCGAACAGCAGCACCAGCGACGCCGCCCGCCGCGCCGCCGTCCTGGGCCGCGCGGCCCTATGCGTTCCGGCTTCAGCGACAACTAGCGGCGGCGTAAGCGGCTATGGCGACGGGCGTAAGCGGCAAGGCGTCGCGGCGCATCGCCGTCGTTGGGGCAGGCATATCGGGGTTGGGCGCCGCGTGGGCGCTGCATCGCCACCCGGACAGGTTCGACATTCGCGTGTTCGAGGCGCAGGGCCGTATCGGAGGGAACGCGGTTACGGTCGATATGCCGCAGGACGACGGCGGTTCGATCCCGTTCGACATCTCGGTCACCGCTTGCATCCCGTCAGTGTATCACCATGTCCTGTTGCTGATGAAGCGGTTCGGCATCGAACTGATCGACACCAGGTTCAGCTACAGCGTGAAGTACGGCGGCCAGGTCTACGCGCACGACTTAGACTCCGAGATCAGAACGGAATTGCAACACGAGATTACGAAATTCCAGCGCTTGCTGCGGCACCTGCGTCGCTTCGGCTGGCTGACCCGCTCGCGCTCGAGATTCCTGAACGCGCTCAATCCGTTCAACTACGTGAGCATGGGGACGGTCTTGAATCTGGGCGGGTTTTCGGGCGAGTTCAAGTACAAGGTGCTCAAGCCGATGTTCGTCAACTTCCTCATGGCGACGAACGTGTTCGATATGCCCGCGTCGCTCTTTGCGCGATACCTCGACTTCTTCGACATTGAAAGCGCCACGCCTATGTGGACGTGGGACCAAGGCACGCGGCGCATCTACGAGAGCCTGACCGCCGATTTCCGCGACAAGATATACCTCAACCGGCCCGTGCGAAAAGTGCACCGCCGCAGGGACTGCGTGATAATCGAGGACGCGGACGGCGTTCGAGAGACGTTCGACGAGGCGATCCTCGCCTGCAACGCGAACCAGACGCTGATGATGCTCGACAAGCCCACGCTGCCGGAGCGCTGGATACTCTCGTCGGTGCGCTACGAGAGCGAGCTTCACAACCACACGGTCGTGCACTCGGACGCCTCGGTTCTCCCGGACAATGAGGCGGAACCGCTGACGACGCGAAGCAACCACATCGAGCAGTACGGCTCACGGCCGGACAACTACGAGATCACCTACATCATGCACAATCAACAACCGTGGGCGAATCGCTCAGACAAGCCTTGCCTAGTGACCTACAATCCCGTTAGCAAGATCGACGAGCGGAAGATCGTCGCGACGCACTGGTTCCAGCACGTTGTGCACGACGTGCGCCATATCGTCTTGCTCGTGCCCCTGTTCCGCTTTATCCAGGGCAAGAGGCGGACGTGGCACTGCGGCGCGCACACGCTGGTCAACAGCCAGGAGACCTGCTTCGTCAGCGGGCTCGCCGCCGCCACGCAGCTCGGCGCCGACTACCCGTTCGACGACCCCGAGGCAAGGCGCGCGTTCAATCACTACGGCAGCGTGATGTACGGCTGGGGGTTCAGGAAGGCGACCGGCTGATCCCCGGCCGCGCTACGCGGCGGCACCGGGAATGACGACGGCGTTGTCAGGATAGAAGGTGAGGAATACCTTGTCGTCCAGGTCGAACTGCTCCGTGGTCGGCGGCGTGCGCACGCGGAGGGTGTGATCTCCCACGGCCACCAGGTACTCCATGGAACTGCCCAGGAACGCGCCCGTCTGCACGACGGCCTCCAGCGCGCCGTCGCTGGCCGCGCGCGACATGGTCATGCCCTCGGGCCGGATGGCGATGATCACCTGTTGCCCCTCGGCGTAGGCGATGCCGGGCGACATGCCGCCGATGTCGCCGAAGCCGGCGTCCACGGTGACGCGCTCGCCGTCCACTGATTGCACCGTCGCGTCGATCACATTGCCCGCGCCCATGAAGTCGGCCACGTGCTGGTCGCGCGGCGCTTGGTAGACGTCCCGCGGCGAGCCGATCTGCGCGATGACGCCGGTGTTCATCACCACGATGCGGTCGGACAGCACCAGCGCTTCGAGCAGGTCGTGGGTGACGTAGAGCGCCGATAGGTGCTGGCGCTGGAAGAGCTCTTTAAACTCGAGGCGCATCTCCTCGCGGAGCTTGGCGTCGAGGTTGGACAGCGGCTCGTCGAACAGCAGCAGCTTGGGCTCGCGCACGAGGGCGCGGGCGACGGCGACGCGCTGCTGCTGGCCGCCGGAGAGCATGGTGGCGGAGCGGCTAGCGAGCTCGGGGATGCGCACCATCTCCAGCGACGCGTGGACGCGCGCGGTGATTTCCGTCTTGGAGAACCTCTGTTTGCCGACGCGCAGGGGATAGGCGACGTTCTCGAAGACGGACATGTGGGGCCAGATGGCGTAGGACTGGAAGACCATGGCGATGGGGCGGTTGTGGGTGGCGACGTTCGCGCTCGCGCCCGAGGCGAAGACGGGCGTCTCGTCGATGAAGATGTCGCCGCCGTCGGGGCGCTCCAGCCCGGCCACGCAGCGCAGCATGGTCGTCTTGCCGCAGCCGCTCGGCCCGAGCAGAGTGACCACCTCGCCGTCGCCGACCTCGAAGGAGACGCCCTTGACGGCCTGCACGTCGCCGTAGTCCGTGTGGTAGATCTTGACGAGCCCGTCGACCTTAAGCATCGTCCCTCCCCCGTGCGCCGTTGTTCCGCGCCGCTCGCGGCGCGCCGCCTTCATATCACCGCCAGGCGCGCGCGTCAAGGGAAGCCCCCTCCTCGCCATTCCCGCGAAAGCGGACATTAGCGTAAGCCCGCCGCCTGTCCTGGCGTTCCTGCTGTCTGACCACCGCCCGCTGTAAGTGAAGCGAGATTTCCCGCTTTCGCGGAAATGACGGAAGGGCAGCGGGTTACATAAACGTCTTCAAAAGCGTAAATCCCACCTTACCCGGATGTCTGCCCAGGCGAGGCGGGACTGTAGGGCGAAGGTGCGCTTAGTTCTTGCGGAAACACCGAATCAGGTGGGCAACCGTTATGATGTCATCTCCCTCAAGACTCACTACAACATAGAAGTCCAGTTTGTCAGCGATACAGCTGTAGATGCGAGCGCACATAGCGGCTTTGACGCGCTTGCTAGCGCGATGACTCATGGAGTAGGAGCGCTCCTCTCGGGTGTACTTCCTTTCTCCGTGCTCCACCATCACGCCCACCAGTTCTGTCCGGATTCCTCGCTGCTGACATCTGCTTTGGGCGTGGCCGCTCAACCACGCTTGGTCGCCTGCCTGCATAAGATGCTCCTCCTTTCACCGATTGTCGGGATAAATAACACCGTGGCTTTATAGCCGCCAACGAACACTACTGACACACTCTTCCGCAACTCGTATGGCCGCATCTTATGCACGAGACGCCAATTCCACAGAACAGTGACACTTTGTCAATCGCAAGGCATGTTAGAAGATTCCCTACTCACTGAAACCTCCATATTAGGCGACCATATTGATGCTTCAAATGACAATAGTAAATCAAACCGAGAATACTGCAATCCATCGATTCGAAAATTGCAATACCTAGCAATCCGAGCGCTATCTTGCCCTGCCCTATACAATACCTCCCGCCTATGGCCACAGCCCGCACACCCGCCGCACTGCTTCGCCTTGCGCCTTCGGGCGCGGGAGCGCTGCGGGCGGGCGCCGTCGTCGGGCTGCTGCTGTTGGTGGGGATTCCGTTGCTGTTGCTCATCTTCTCCTCCGTGCGCGGGCCGCAGGGCGTGCTGCCGTTCCAAAGCGCCGCCTACTTCACGGCGGACAACTTCGCGCAGGCGCTGTCCCACCGCGACCTGCTGCCCACGCTGCGCGACACCGCCATCTACGTGGGCGGCGCCGTCGCGCTGGCGCTGCTGATCGCATTTCCGCTCGCGTGGCTGGCCGAGCGCGCCGACCTGCCCTTCCCCAACGCGCTGTTCGTGCTGGTGCTCGTGCCTTTCCTGCTGCCGCAGGGGACGCTGGTGGGCGCGTGGGCGGGCTACCTGATGCCGCGCACGGGCGAACTGAACGTGTGGCTGCGCGGTCTGCTCGACCTGCCCATCGACCGAGGGCCGATCGACCCCTACAACCTGCCGATGATGGTTTTGGCGCAGGGGTTCGTGCTGACGCCGGTGGTGTTCCTGGTGCTGGCGGCGACGTTGCGCAACCTGGACGGCGCGATGGAGGAGGCGAGCCGCGCGGCGGGGGCGAGCGCCTTGACGACGGCGCGGCGCGTTACGCTGCCCTTGGTGTTCCCCGGCGTGTTCACCGCCGCCGTACTGGCCGCGTGGCTGACGCTGGACTCCACCACGGTTCCCTTCATCTTCGGCGGTCAGGCGGAGGCTGCGCTGCTGAACTTCCGCATCTGGGCGGCGCTGAACCCGCCCGACCAGTCCTTCTCGGGGTTCGGCCTGGCGTCGGCCTTTGCGCTGCTGGCGATGGGACTGCTGGGGCTGCTGTTCGGCCTGTACGCCTTCACGACTCGGCGCGTCGAGCGGTTCGCGACGGTTACGGGCCGCAGCGCGCGCTCCCACCGCGCGGAGCTGGGGTACTGGTCAATCCCCGCCGCCGCCTTCGTGCTCGCCTACCTCGCGCTGATGTGGGGACTGCCCGGCTACCGCCTCGTGCGCGGCAGCATGGTCGCGGGCCTGTCCGGCTACTGGGCGCAACTGACCAACCCGCGCTTCCTCGACGCGCTCTTCAACAGCGCGGTGATGTCCATCGGCAGCGCCACCCTCGGGACGATCGTGGTGGTGCTGGTCGCGTGGGTGGTGGTGCGCTCGCGGGCGGGGCCGTGGCGGACGGGCCTCGACCTGCTGGCGACGGCGTCGCTGGTGATTCCCGCCGCGGTGGCGGGCGTCGCCTTCCTGCTCGCCTTCCTGATGGCGCGCGAGTTGAGCCTGTATGGGTCGCTGGCGGGCGTGACCTACGCGCTGGCCTACCGCGTGGCCATCCCCTACCGCATTGCCAACGCGGCGATGCGGCAACTGGGCGCGGAGATGGAGGAGGCGTCGGCGACGAGCGGCGCGCCGCCCTTCACGACGCTGCGGCGTGTGACCTTTCCGCTGCTCGCGCCCGCCGTGTCCATCTCGTGGATATTCTTCTTCGTGTTCGCCGTGCGCGAATCGACTATCGTGCGCTACCTGGGCTTCGTGGAGCCGACCATCGGGGCGGGTTCGCGCTTCGTGCGGGGCGGGCCGCCCGGCTCCGCGTCGGCGGGCACGGTGCTCACCTTCCTGTTCATCCTCGGCACAATCTTGCTGGTGCGCTGGCTCCTGTTCCGGTGGGGACGGCTGCGGTAAGGGAAGCCTCTCCCGGCCACGAAGAGGGAAGACGTTTTGTGGGAGCGCGCCCCCACACTTCCACAGCGAGGTTCGGGAGTGGAGTGGCTTAGGCGATCGCCTCCTCCTCTTCCTCCAACATCTCCAAGCCCCACGCTTCCCAGCCGGGCGCGCGGCGGCGGGCGAACAGCTCGATCTTCGCCTGCTGCGGGAACATGCGCTCGATGCGGCGGCGCGCCTCCTCCGGCTTCGCCGAGTGCGGCCCGCGTCGCGCGGTGATGAGCTGGCGCTCGTTGCGCGAGCCGCGCGGGTGCGGGATGCGCCCGCGCTTGAACACGAGGCACAGTTCGCACTGGCTGAGCGTGTAGAAGCCCGGGTTCACCCGCGCCTTGTCCCACACGAAAGCCACCGTCGCCCAAGCGAACCCCCACGCTTTGCCCAGGTCGATCGCCTGGTCGAGGTGCGGATTCGTCGCCCACATGAAGAGCAGGCTGTCGGGAGCGGCGATGCTCCCCACGTCGAGGCGCTTCAGGTCGTCCAGCGTAGTGGTCGGGTAGTGGCGCGCCGCGCCGCCCGTGTCGGCGCTGCCCGGCCCCGCGTGCTGGAGTTGGCCCTTGTAGTCCCACGGAGGGTCGGCGTAGATGACGGCGTAGGTCTCGGAGGGCAGCGGCGGGAAGCGCGCGGCGCCGGAGCGGGCAGGGGTGTCGGCAGCGGCGCGCCCATTGGCCACACGCTCAGCGCCGAGCGCCCACGTCAACTGCTCCGATGCTGTTGCGTCTCTCATATCCGCTCGGCGCGTCCGGGCGCATCAGCCCGCGGCGGTTTCGGCGGGAGGCGCGTCGAGGCGCGTGTCGGGCGCGATGTCCGCCGCATCGCCCTGCGCCGAGACCGCGCGCCACTCGTCCGCCGTGCGCAGGGGCGGCGCCTTGACCGTGCCGTGGGCGCCGCCGAGGCGCCGGAAGTCGCGCGAGCGCCGCGCGAGGTGGCGGCGGAAGTAGATGAGCCCCGCGTCCATCGGCCCCAGCTTCTGCGGCAGGTCGAAGCGGAGGCGATCCTTCTTGAAGGTGGCCAGGTCCTCCTGCTCGTTGGTGGCGACGACGATGCTGGGCTTGCGCCACAGGTAATACCAGACGTTCTGCCACAAGCGCCCTAGGCGCGTGCGCGGCTGCACGCAGATGGTGTACGTCCACACGCGCGTCGTGTCCGTCGTCACAGGAACCATCCACCGCAGGTGGACGCTCTCCGCCTGGACGACGGCGCGGCTCTTGCTGGGCAGCTCCACGCTGTGGTCGAAGGCTTGCCCCGTCAGCATCGAGGCGCGGCCGCCGCGCAGGCTGGCGCCGTTGCCCCCGGCGTTGGCCTGAGGGCGGCGGCGGGGCGGCTTGAGGCGCCGCCACCAGACGCGCGCGGGCCAGTGTGCGTTGACGCCGGGGTGGAAGCCCTGCCCGAACACGGGCGCCTTCGCCTTGGTGACGAAGAAGGAGTCCTCCTCGTGGCTGATCTCCACGCCGCCGTAGTAGGCCAGCTTGGGGCGGAAGAAGCCGAGGTGCTTGTTGAAGGTGCGGAAAAGGTTCATCAGCCAGCGCGCCCACAGCGGCTCCTGGGGGAACATGGGCCGCCACGCGAAGTGCATCCGGTGCAGGTAGCCCTCGTGGAAGTCCACTCCCTGCGCGATGGGCTCCACCCAGTTCGTCTCCCATTCCTTCACGCGCACGTAGCGGTTCGCGCGAGGCAGCAGCAGCTCGCCCGGCAGGTCGTCCTCCAGCGGCACGGGGTCGGTCTCGCCCATCCACACGTAGACGACGCCGCCGTGCTCCTGCGTGGGATAGGCGCGGGCGCGCATCTTGGGCACGACGGGCGACTCGGGGTGGTCGATGAGGCCGGCGACGCACTGCCCTGAGCCGTCGAACGTGTAGCCGTGGTAGGGGCAGGTCACCGTGCCCGCGAACTCCACCACGCCCAGGGAGAGGCGGGCGTTGCGGTGGGGGCACCAGTCGGTCAGCGCCGCTGCCGAGCCGTCGTGGTTGCGGAAGAAGACCACGTCCTCGTCCAGCATCCGCACGAGCTTGGGGCGGTGCTTGGGGATCTCCTTAGTCCAGAGGGCGGGGTACCAGTACTCGCGGAAGCCCAGCTTGGGCACATAGTCGAAGGGGCCGATGCCCGACGAGCCGTGCGCCTCTTGCGCCGCCGCGTCCGCCTGATGGACGCGCTGCGGACTGTCGCCGTAGGAGCCTGCCATAGCCTCGCCTCCTTCCCGCGTGCGTTGGACTCAAAATCGTAGCCCGCTAGCCGGAGAGGGTCAAACGCGCCGCCTTTTGGGGGCCTGGGAGCGCGCCCGCGCGCTGCTACGCTCCCATTACGTGATAGCCCGCGTCCACGTAGACGACCGAGCCGGTGACGCCCGACGCCAGTTCGCTGGCCAGGAACAGCGCCGCGCCGCCCACCTCCTCCTGCGTAACGTTGCGCTTCAACGGCGCGCGCTCGGCGTGGACGCGCTGCATCTCCGTGAAGCCGCCGATGCCCCGCGCCGCCAGCGTGTTCAGCGGCCCGGCGGAGATAGCGTTGACGCGCACCCCGCGCTCCCCCAGTTCGGAGGCGAGGTAGCGCACGGACGCCTCGAGCGCCGACTTGGCCACGCCCATCACGTTATAGCCGGGGTACACCTTCTCGCCGCCGTGGAAGGTCAGCGTGATGATGCTGCCGCCCTCCGTCATGCGCGTCGCCGCCGCCCGCGCGACGGGAAGCAGCGAATAGGCGCTCACCTCCAATGCCGTTCGGAAGCCCTCGGCGTGCGTCGCTCCGAACGCGCCCGGCGCCAGGTCTTCGCGGTTGGCGAAGGCGACACTGTGCGCCACCGCGCGCAGGGGCGCCGCCGCCGCCGCCGTCTCCACCGCCGTTTCCACGCTCGCCTCGTCCAACACGTCGCACTCGACGGCGCGCGCGCGTTCGAGTCCCTCCACGAGCGCCGCCGCGCCGCGCGCCATGCGCTCGTTCTGGTAGGTGATGGTGAGGTCGGCGCCCGCGGCGTGCAGGCGCTCGGCGATCGCCCATGCGATGCTGCGGTGGTTGGCGACGCCGAAGACCAGCGCCGACGCGCCGCTCAGGTCGATGGCGACGCTCACGGCCTACGCCGCCCCCGCCGCCATCCTGTCCAACTCGCAGGCGAAGGCTTCGTCCGCCGCCGACGGGCGCGGGGCGGAGCGCTCCGGCTTGTGGCCGCGCTTGGCGCGCCGCATCTCCGCCTCTAGCATCAGGAAGTCGGCCTTGGGCACGAGGTGCAGCAGACCCTGGAAGGCGAGCGGCCAGCGTTCGGCCGTCCACTTGCGCACGTACTCCATGCGCGGCGCCAGCAGGCGCGCGTCGAGGCGCTCCTGGAGGCCCAACGCCGCGTCCGCTTTGACTGGGACGCGCCACGGATACGTCTCGCCGCGCGGCTCCGGCGGGAAGAGGGGCGTGTCCTCCTCGTAGCAAGCGCCGGCGACGGTCAGCGCCGCCGCGAAGACGAGGTCGCGCGCGATGAAGACGAGGATGCGGTCGCCGCGCTCCATGCGCTGCGCGCGTTTCTTGTGCGTCCTACTCAGACCGACGACGCCGAACCCACCCTCCTCCAGCATCCCGAAGTAGCCGGGGCTGACGGCGATCATCCAGTAGTTGCGCGGGGTGACTGCCATGGCGCCATTCTACCATCCGCGCCTTCGCACCAGCCCTGGGGAATTAAGAGGGCTGGGGGCGCGCCCCCAGCCCCCCGTAGTTGGAGTTGCGGCGTTCCGCATTGCCCGCGCGAAGCGCCCATGGCAGCGCCGCCTCGCCGCCGTCGTGCTACGATGCGCCTATGGTTCTCCAGCCCGAGGTTCGGGCGAGGCATCCCTACCACATGTACGACGCCGTCCTGGCGCAGCCGGACGCAATCGAGCGCGTCCTGCTGGCCGAGGCGGACGCCGCCGCCGAACTCGCCCTTGCCGTCGCGCAGGCGGACGCCGTCCACGTCGTCGGCATCGGCACGTCGTGGCATGCCGCCCTGGTGGGCGAGCGCCTGCTGCGCTCCGCCGGCGGACATCCCGGCGTTCGCGCGTGGAACTCCTTCGAGTTCAGCCTCGACCCGCCGCCCCTCTCCGAGCGCGACCTGGTGATACTGATGAGCCACCGGGGAACCAAGCGCTACTCCGCGCAGGCGTTGGCGCTCGCCCGCGCCAAGGGAGCGCGGACAGGCGTCGTCACCGCTATCGAGTCGGCCATCGGCAACGGGGACGCCGATCACGTTGTCCGCACCTGCGAGCCTGAGCGCTCGGCCGCCTTCACCGTCAGCCATACGGCGGCGCTTACGGCGCTGGCGATGACCGCCGCACGCCTGGGGGAGGCCAACGGCGTTGCGGGGACGGACGCGCTGGCCGGGGCGGTGGAGCAGATTCACGTGCTGACGGAGTGGGGGCTGGCGACCGAGCCGACCGTGCGCCGGTTGACGGAGCGCGTCGATCCCGCCGCCTTCTTCGTCTTTGCGGGAGCGGGGGCGAACGCCTCGACCGCGATGGAGGCCGCGTTGAAGATGAGCGAGGCCAACTACGCCCGCGCCGCCGGCTACGACCTCGAGCAGTTCCTCCACGGCCCCTTCGTCGCCATCGACCACTCCGCCGTCGTGACGCTCATCGCCGCCGGAGCCGCCCGAGACCGCGCCCTCGATATCGCCGCCGCCGCGCGCGAGACGGGCGCTTACGTGGTCGTGCTCGCGCCGGAGGCCGACCGCCAAGCCCTCGCCCTCGCCGACGCGCCTATCGCCATGCCGGAGGTTCCGGAGGCGCTGACGCCCATCGTCTACCTCGGCCCGCTCCAACTGACGGCGTACTGGTTGGCCGCGCGGCGGGGCGTCAACCCCGACCGCTTCCGCCTAGACGACCCCGCCCACCTAGCCGCCCGCGAGCACTACTCCCTCTAGGAGCCTCTCCCAAGAACGGGGGCGTGGGGGCGCGCCCCCACAAATTCTCACTTCTTATCCTCTCCCCACGGCCTGGCGGTAGAGGCGCTGCAAGCCTAGGTGCTCTGTGGCGCCGAGGCGCGCTTTGGCTAGCGATTCGCCGGAGCGCGCCAACTCCCACGCCTCGCGCGTGACGGTGTTGGCGGGCAGCGCGGGCAGGGCGAGGAAGTGGGCGCGGCTCGCCTCACGGATGCGGGGGTTCCCGACGGCGGCCAGCATGGGAAGCACAGCCGTGGCGAGCAGTGTGCGCGCCCGCCCCGCTCCCAGGCCAGGCGCCGACAGCACTGTGGCGGCGCCGTGTTCGAGGGTGGCTTCGACGCTGGCCGTCAGGCCGCGCCGCAGGTGAGGCGCCAACGCCGCCGCCGCGCACTCGATTCGAGCGGCGGGATGGTTCTGCGGGCGCACGCCCGCTGTCCGCCACGCGCCCGACGCCATAGGCGCCATCCCCGCGTAGCGCCGCCACTCGGCGTTGAGTGGCGCAAGGCCCGCCCCCGCCAGCAGCAGCCTCCGCAGCAGTTCCGCGCCCCCCGCCTCCGGCGCCGAGCGCAACCCCGCCGCCAGTAATGCGGCGGGAAGCAGGCGCGCCAGCTCCGCGAAGGGCGCGCGGTTCTCCGCGTAGCCGAAGCCGTCCATCAGCGCCTCGTAGAGCGCTTGGTCGGCGCCCCTGACCGCGGCCTCGGCGGCGAGGCGCTCGCTCCGCTCCGCGAACCACGCCTCCCCCGACGCGCGCAGGCGCTCGCGCAGCGCAGCGTCGTCCAGGGAGGCCAGCTCCGCGAGCAGGGGCGGGGGAGGCGAGCGGCGCGGGCGACCGGGACGGGAGCCGACGACCACGGTCGGCGTGTCGGGAGACGGGCCGCCGGGGCCGTCCTTGCCCACCACGTGGAGGACAACGCGGTCGTAGGAGGCGTCGGCGCCGTGGCCGTGCGCCTGCCAGCCGGAGGGCGAGCGGTGCACCTCCACGTCGCCGCGCACGGGTGCGCCGTCGATGGCGAGGACGGCGTCGCGGAAGTCGGGGCCGTGGCCCGGCGCGGGCCGTCCGGGGTAGAGCACCTCGACACGCCGCCCGTCGGTCGCCGTGAGCCGCCGCCCCGTCCGCGCGCGCCACAGCCGCGACAGCAGGCGCTCCGGCAGCGCCCGGCTCTCGGCGAGCCAGCGCGCGCCTGAGGACGCGGCGGCGTAGGTCGTCATCGTTCCTTCGGCGGGTGCGGCGGGCGGCCCTTGCGTGGGCGGGGGGAGGTTTCATAGGAGGCGCGCTCCTCGGCGACCACGGAGAGCATCCGCCGCGCCGCACCCAGCGGCGCGAGGAGGTTCCGCTCCCCGTCGCTCACCGTTTGCTGGCGGACGCCGAGGAGCGCCGCCAGCTCACCCTCCGAGACGCCCATCCGGCCGCGCACGCGGAGCACCTCTCCGCCGTCCCAAGCGCCGTAACCCACGGTATCGTGTATAAAAGACAAGCGAGAGTCAAGATTGCGGGGACTAGCCCCCGCGCCCCCGTTTCTGGGGCTTGTCCCCGTTACGGGGGTGTGAGGGCGCGCCCCCACATTCCTATCGGAGGCGGAGTCTTACGCGCGGATGGGCGTGTTCGGCGGTGGGGCGTTCTGCGAGGGAGGGCGCGCGCCCAGGTGGAAGTAGCGGAACGACTCGGCGTACTCATAGGGCGAGCCTTCGGCGTTGCGCCGCGCCATGCTCCGCACGAACTCGTCGAACTCGGGCGTCGGGTTGCGCACTTGGCTGGCGTGGGCGCGCAGCGCCGCGATTTTCAGCTCGATAGTGGCGGCGACATCGATGCGCACGTTCGCCTCGCCGCCCCGCCCGCTCACGTAGAGGTGATCGACCACGTGCGGCTCCAGCCCCTCCTCGTAGTACAGTTCTGGCCACATGTGGAAGTCGCGCGCCGACGGGAAGACGGCGTCCACGGTTGCGTCGCCGACGGCGCGGTGGTCTGGGTGGTTGATGCGGTTGCCTACGAAGCGCGCCGTCGGGTCCTCCGTCACTACCGCCGACGGGCGGTGGACGCGGATGAGGCGCGCCACCTCGCGCCGCAGCTGAAGGGTGTTTTGGAGCGTCCCGTCCTCGTGGCGCAGGAACTCCACCTTGCTCACGCCCAACACGGCGCATGCCCCGCGCTGCTCCCCCTCCCGCAGCGCCGCCAGCTCCGCCGGATCCACTTCGCGGTCGGGCGTTCCCTTGTTCCCATTGGTGGCGATTACGTAGACCGCCTCGCGCCCCTCGCGAGTCCACTTGGCCACCGAGCCGGCGCACATGAACTCCGCGTCGTCCGGGTGGGCGACCACCACCATGATGCGGTCGCCGGGGCCGAGGTGCTCTTGGGGCGGGAGGGTCATGGCTACTGCTCCTAGATGACGAGGCCGCCGTCCACGCCGAGTGTCTGGCCGGTGACGTAGCCCGCGTCGTCGCTCGCCAGGAAGACGCAGACGGCGGCCACGTCCTCGGGGGTTCCGAAGCGGCCCAGAGGGATGCGCTCCAGCACGCGGCTCTGCGTCTCCGGGGAGAGGCTCTCGACCATGCGCGTGGCGATGAAGCCCGGCGCCACGGCGTTGACGGTGATGTTGCGTGAGGCCAGTTCGCGGGCGAGCGTCTTGGTCAGGCCGATCAACCCCGCCTTGGCGGAGGCGTAGTTGGCCTGACCCGCGTTGCCCGTCAGGCCTACGATGGAGGACATGTTGACGATGCGTCCCCAGCGCGCCCGCGCCATGTGGCGCGCCGCCGCCTTTGAGCAGAGGAAAGCGCCTTTCAGGTTGGTGTCCAGCACCGCGTCCCACGCCTCCTCCTCCATCCGCAGCAGCAGGCCGTCGCGCGTGACGCCCGCGTTGTTCACAAGCACGTCGACGCCGCCGAAGGCGCTCACCGTGGACTCCACCAGCGCCGCCGCCTCGTCCGGCCGCGAGACGTCGCCGCCGACAGCGACAGCCTCGCCGCCCGCCGCCTCGATGGACGCGGCGGCCTCCTCGGCGGCGGCGCGGTCGGAGCGGTAGTTGAGCGCGACGCGCGCGCCCTCCGCCGCGAAGCGCAGCGCCACGGCGAGCCCGATGCCGCGGCTCGCGCCCGTCACTAACGCTCGCTTGCCCGCCAGCGCCCCGCTCATTCCGGCGCCTCCGTCTTGGCCAGCACGGCGGCCATCTCGTTGCGCATGGCGTCCACGACGCCCTTTTCCACCACTTCGGCGGCTCGGACGATGGCGTTGGCGTAGTGGTGCGCCGTGGAGCGTCCGTGGCCGATGACGACGCCGCCGTTGACGCCGAACAGCGGGCCTCCGGCCAACTCCGCCTCCGCCGCCATGCCGCGTATGGCGCGGACGGCCTCCGTGTCGGCGCCCAGGACGCGCGCGAGGTAGCGCCCGGCAGCCTCCGCCAGGCCCTCCGTGTACTTCAACAGCACGTTGCCGGTGAAGCCGTCGCACACCACTACGTCCGCCTTGTCGAGGAATATCTCGTGCCCCTCCACGTTGCCGACGAAGCGCAGTCCGCTGCGCTCCAACAGCGGATAGGCGTCCTGCACGAGGCGGTTGCCCTTGCCCTGCTCGCCCCCCACGCTGAGCAGGCCGACGCGCGGCTCGGCGACGCCTTGGTAGGCGCGGGCGAAGGCGGCGCCTAGCGCGGCGAAGCTGACCAGTTGGCCCGGGCGGCAGTCTACCTGCGACCCCAGGTCGATGATTGAAACGCCGGGCGCGAGCGCGATGAAGGGACCGCCAAGCGCGGGCCGCTCCAATCCCTCAAACGTCCCCAGGCTGAGCACGCTCGCCGCCATGGCCGCGCCCGTGGAACCCATGGAGACCAGCGCGTCGGCGCGCCCATCGCGCACCAGGCCCGCTGCGACGGCGATGGAGACGCGCGGGTTGGCGCGCAGCGCTCGCACCGGGTTCTCGCCCTCCGCTACCACGCCCTCCGACGGGACGATCTCCGCCGCGCAGCCGCCGGGCGCTCCCTGCCGCGCCAGCTCCGCCTCCAGGGGCTTGCGGTCGCCCACCAGCAGCACGCGCACGCCGCGCTCGGCGGCCAGCAGCGCGCCCTTCACCTGCTCGGCCGGGGCGGCGTCGCCGCCCATGGCGTCGAGCGCGACCGTGCAGCGCGCGCCCGTCACCGCGCCGCTCCCACCGACGCCTGGCCGTCGATCACCGCTTGACCGTCTTGGTTGCGCACCGCCGCGTCATAGTGAACTACGCCGTCTTCCTCGCTCCGCTTCGTCGCGGCGGCTTGCACTGTGTCGCCTGGGTAGACGGGCGCGCGGAAGCGGACGCGGAGCGAGCCGCTCTCCAGCCACCGTTCGCCGAAGGCGTCCGTCATCATCGCCGAGATGAAGGCGAGCACGAGCATGCCGTGGGCGATGGGCCTGCCGAACATCGTCTCGGCGGCGTAGGCAGGGTCGAGGTGGAGCGGGTTGTGGTCGCCGCTCGCGTCGGCGTAGGCGCGCAGCTGCTCCTGCGTGATAGCGCGCGCCGCCCCTTTCAGCGCGTCGGGCGCGCTCACGCCTGCTCCTTAACGCTGATGAGCGCGCTCGAGCGCATGGCCGGGACGCCTTCCGATTCGGCGGTCACCTCCAGAGTCAGGAAGCGCACGCCGCGCCGCACGCTGTTCTGGGCGACGGCGACGCTCACGTCGAGGGGCGCGTCCTCGGGCGCGGCGCGCAGGAACGCGGCCTCCTGCGAGAGGTGGACGGCGCCTTGGGGCAGCTCCACGGCGCACATGGCGGCGCCCATCGCAAGGGCGGCCACCGCCATCGCGGGCGCGAGACGGCGGCCGTCGTAGAGCGGGTTGCCGTCGCCGACGGCGGCGCGGTAGGCGAGCGCGCGTTCGCGCCCGATCCGCATCGTCTCGCGGGCTACGGTCTGTCCTACTTGAAGGTCTGCGAGGTTCACGGGCGG
>JAGWBE010000013.1:24023-24920 GCA_021296055.1 Dehalococcoidia bacterium
CGGCTGCCCATGGCGGCGGCGGGCGCCGCGCTGGGCGCGGGGGTGGCGGCGCTGGGGCTGGCGCAAGAAGGCTGGCACGTGATCGCGCTCTTCGCCGCGGTGGGCGTCATCGGCTTCCAGTCGGGGCAGGCGCTCTACACCAACGTGCCCATCGCCTCGTGGTTCGAGCGCAAACGCGGCAAGGCCATGGCCTTCGCCTTCTCCGGCGTCCCGGTCGGCATCGGCGTGTCGGGGCCGCTCACGCAGGCGCTCATCGATTGGGTCGGCTGGCGGTCTGCGTGGTTCGCGCTGGGCGCGGGCGGCGGCGCGGTCATCGTACTGGCCGCTCTGCTGCTGGTGCGGCGGCGGCCCGAAGACGTGGGGTTGGAGATAGACGGCGGCGCGCCGGGCGACGTCCCTGGCGCTGCGCACGGGCGCTCAAGCGCCGCGCGGGAGCATCCGTGGACGCGCCAGGAGGCGATGCGGACGCCCGCCTTTTGGATGCTGTCGATTGCCTTTGGCCTCTTCATGTTCGGGACGACGAGCCTGTCCGTCTTCCGCATCGACTTCTTCGTGGAGCGCGGGATCAGCCCGTCAGTCGCCGCTTGGAGCCTGATGGCCGACGCGGCGGCGTCCACCGCAGTGTCGGTGTCGGCGGGATTCTTCCTCGACCGCTTCAGCCTGCGCGCCATAGCAGCGTGGGGATTCGGCGTGCTGGCCGTGTCCTACGTGGTGACGATGACTACGGCGAGCGCGGGGCAGATGACGGCTGCGATGCTGCTGTTCGGGCTCGGCATCGCGACGGGGATGGTGGCGCAGAACGCCATCTGGCCGGCCTACTTCGGGCGCGCCCATCTGGGGGCGATACGAGGGAGCGCCCTGCCGGTGACGCTCGCCTTCAGCGCTCTGGGCGCGCCG
>JAGWBE010000056.1 GCA_021296055.1 Dehalococcoidia bacterium
GCAAGGCTGAACCGACTTCGACGCGTCGGCAACCAGCGGCCGGTAAGGGACGGTCATGTGGTGGGCGTGGACATGCCACTTGCCCTTCCACTCCAGCATCGGCATATCGCGCCTCCCGGCGGCAGGCCCGCCTCGACTGCGGAGGGGAGCATACACTTCCGCCGCAATCCCGCCTAGCGGCAAGTGGCAGCCCTCTCCCGCCGCCCCAGCCCCTGCCCCCGGTGCTATACTAAGAGGACAGGGGAGAGATGGCCGAGCGGTTGAAGGCGACGGTCTCGAAAACCGTTGCGCCGGTTTCCGGCGCCGTGGGTTCGAATCCCACTCTCTCCGCCACGCGGCGCGCCGAGCGCCTGCGAGCGTTCCTTACATGGCCCGAGCGGCGGGCCCCGCCCCGCCCTCTCGGAGAGGTGCTGGAGTGGCCGAACAGGCACGACTGGAAATCGTGTAGGGGTCTTGCCCCTCGCGGGTTCGAATCCCGCCCTCTCCGCCATCCCGCCGGCGCGCCGGCGCCTACGATGAGCACGCATCAGAATCGCGGAGCATTGCGCCATTTGCGCATTGCGCCCCCTACCCTGCCCCGTCCACACTTTCGCGCGTGACCTCCGCCGACCCGTCCGCAACCGAAATCGGCGCCCACGAGCGCGACCTGCCCTACTGGGTGGCCTTCAGCCGCGTGCCGTCCGTAGGGCGCGTGCGTACCGGGCTGCTGGAGCAGCGGTTCGGCTCGTTGGAGGCGGCGTGGGCGGCGCCAGAGGGCGAGCTGCGCGCGGCGGGCCTGGACAACGGCGTGGTGCACGCCATCGCGCAGACGCGCGGCGAGATCCACCCGGCGGACGAGATGGCGCGCCTCGAGGCGCAAGGGGTGACGGCGCTCACCTGGCACGCCGACGGCTATCCGCGGCTGCTGCGCGAAGTGGAAGACCTGCCGCCGGTGCTCTACGTCCGCGGGGAACTGACGCCCGCCGACGTTCGGAGCGTGACGGTGATCGGCACACGGAACCCCACCGTGTACGGACGCGAGGCGGCGCAGCACCTAGCGGGCGACCTGGCCAAGGCCGGGGTTACGGTGGTCAGCGGACTGGCGCGCGGCGTGGACGGCATCGCGCACCGCGCGGCGCTCGAGCAGGGCGGGCGCACCATCGCCGTGCTCGGCTCAGGAGTGGACGTGGTCTACCCGCCGGAGCACGCGCGATTGGCGGAACAGATTGCGGCGTCGGGCGCGCTGGCGTCGGAGTACGCCTTGGGCACGCGGCCCGATTCGCGCCACTTCCCGCGCCGCAACCGCCTGCTCAGCGGGCTCAGCCTAGGCACGCTCGTGATTGAGGGCGGCGAGCAGAGCGGCGCGCTCATCACCGTACGGAGCGCCTTGGAGCAGAACCGCGAGGTGTTCTGCGTGCCAGGCTCCATCTATTCGCCGATGAGCCGCCTCACCAACGGCCTCATCGCCCAGGGCGCCAAACTGGTCGCCTCCGTCGAGGACATCTTGGAGGAGCTGAACCTCTCCGGCGCCGCAGCGCAGGCGCCGTTGCCCCAGACGCTGGAGGCGGACACGCCGGCGGAGGCGCTTATCCTGGGCGCGTTGGACATGGAGCCGAAGCATGTGGACGAGGTGAGCCGGACGACGGAGTTGGCGGTGACGGAGGTGATGGGGACGCTGGCGATCCTGGAGATAAAGGGACTGGTGCGGCAGGTTGGTAGAATGAACTACATCCGAGCGCGGGAAGCAGCGGGCGCGGTAAGGCTTGCGTCCCCTCCCACGCAACCCATGGAGACAGCGTAGGGGTATGGCGAAGAACGCAACCAAGGCGCGGACAGGCGGCGAAAACGGCAAGCGGTTGGTGGTGGTGGAGTCGCCCGCCAAGGCGCGGACGATAGAGCGCTACCTGGGGCGCGGCTACACGGTGCGGGCGTCGATGGGCCACGTGCGCGACCTGCCGCGCTCCCGCCTGGGAGTAAGCACGGAGCGGGACTTCGCGCCCTACTACGAGGTGCCCGAGGACAAGCGCAAGGTGATCGCCGACCTCAAGGCGGCGGGCGCCAAGGCGGACGCGGTCTACCTGGCCACCGACCCCGACCGCGAGGGCGAGGCCATCGCGTGGCACGTCGTGCAGGCCGCGGGCTGGAAGAACAAGCCCATCCGCCGCGTGGTCTTCCACTCCATCACGGAGGAAGCGGTCAAGGAGGCATTCAGCAACGAGCGCGACATCGACATGGAGTTGGTGAACGCGCAGCAGGCGCGGCGCATCGAAGACCGCCTCGTCGGCTACAAGCTCAGCCCGCTGCTGAGGCCCTTGCTGGGTCAGGAGCTCGACCGCCTCGACATGGACTCGTCGTCCAACCTGACCGCCGGGCGCGTGCAGTCGGTCGCCCTGCGGCTGGTGGTGGAGCGCGACGCGGAGATAGACGCCTTCGTGCCCGTCGAGTACTGGTCGATTGACGCGGCGCTGCGCACGGAGCGCGGCGCAGGCTTCTCCGCCCGCTTGCACAGCCACATCGGGGAGAAGGAGCGGATAGCGCTACCCGACGAAGGATCGGCGCAGGCCGTGCTGGCCGACCTGGAAGGCGCGGAGTGGAGCGTGGCCTCCGTAACGCAGCGGGAGGTGAAGGAGCGGCCCCATCCGCCCTTCATCACGAGCACGTTGCAGCAGCAGGCCGCCTCGAAACTGCACTTCACCGCGATCAAAACGATGGCCGTCGCCCAGCAGCTCTACGAGGGCATTGCCCTGGGAGCCGAAGGCCCCGTCGGCCTCATCACCTACATGCGGACCGACTCTCCGCAAGTCTCGGCGTCGGCGGTGAGCGAGACGCGGCGCTACATCGAGGAGCGTTGGGGCAGGGATTACCTGCCGCGCTCGCCCCGGCTCTACCGCGCGCGCTCGAAGGTGGCGCAGGAAGCGCACGAGGCAATCCGCCCCACCTCTGTCGAGCGCACGCCCGACGCAGTGCGCCGCCACCTCACTGCCGACCAGGTGAAGTTGTACGAGCTGATTTGGACGCAGATGGTGGCGAGCCAGATGGCCGACGCCATAATCGACCGCACGGAGGTAGAGGTGGAGGGGCGTCCGCTCGCCGCCAGGCCGTCCGGCTACCGCTTCCGCACCGTCGGCTCCGTCACCCGCTTCCGGGGCTTTCAGGCGCTCTCCAAGGAGGAGCGAAGCGAGGCAGGCGACGGCGATGAGGATGAGGCGCCGCGGCAGACGTTGCCGTCCTTGGAAAAGGATCAGCCGCTGGCCTGCGAAGGACTGATGCCTGAGCAGCACTTCACGCAGCCGCCGCGCCGCTATTCGGAGGCGAGTTTGGTGCGCGCGTTGGAGCAGCGGGGCATCGGGCGCCCCAGCACCTACGCCGCCACTATCAAGACCATCGTCGACAGGAAGTACGTTACGCGCGAACGCCGCGTGCTCCAGTCCACCCCGCTCGGCAAGCTCGTGTGCGGGCGCCTGGTCGCGCACTTCCCCGACATTATGGACGTGCGCTTCACCGGGCGGATGGAGGGGCGATTGGACGAGGTGGCCAACGGCAAGCAGGAGTGGGCGGCGCTGCTGCGCGACTTCTATGACCCGTTCAGCCAAGACCTGGCCAAGGCCCAGGAGTCCATCGCCAAGGCGGCGCTCGAGGCCGCCGGAGACCTCGGCGCGGAGACGTGCGAGAAGTGCGGCAAGCCCATGGCCGTCAAGGTCGGCAGGCGCGGCGCCTTCCTATCTTGCACCGGCTATCCCAAGTGCAAGAACAGCCGCGACCTGCCGGGCGGCAAGCCGGACGACGGCGAATCGCGACAGGAGGCGGAAGAGCCCGTCAACGAGACGTGCGAGAAGTGCGGCAAGCCGATGGCCGTCAGGCGCGGGCGCTATGGCCGCTTCCTCGCCTGCACCGGCTACCCCAAGTGCAAGAACAGCCGCGACCTGCCGGGCGGCAAGTCGGACGATGGGGAATCGGAGCAGGAGGCGGAGGAGCCCGTCAACGAGACGTGCGAGAAGTGCGGCAAGCCGATGGCCGTCAGGCGCGGGCGCAATGGGCGCTTCCTTGCCTGCACCGGCTACCCAAAGTGCAAGAACACCCGTGACCTGGCGGCCAAGGTCAGCGTCCCCTGCCCCAACGGTTGTGGCGGCAGCCTAGCGCAGCGCCGGAGCCGCCGGGGTGTCTTCTGGGGCTGCTCCAACTATCCGAAGTGCGACTTCACCGTGAACCGGCAGCCCCTGAAGACACCCTGCCCCGAGTGCAACGGACTGCTAGCCGCGGACGGACAGGAGGGCGCGCGCTGCACGAACTGCGCCTACCGCGCCCCACTCAGCGAGGTCGAGTCCGCGCCCGCGGAGGCGGCGAGCGCCGGGTAGCGCGCGCTATCTATGACCCCACATCCCCTGCTCGACGCCTACGAGCGCCACTTGCGGGCGGCGCGCGCCCTCTCGCCTGCGACGGTGCGCAACTACGTCGTCGACATCGGGCCGTTCGTAGAGTACCTGGAGAGCCAGGGCCTCGAGCTGGGCGATAAGGCGGAGGGGCTGCGCCGCTTCGTGGAGCGCAACGGCTCGAGCCGCGCGGCTCGCGAGTACCGCGCCCTGGTGCGCGACTACGTGGCGTGGCTGGGAGCCGAGCCGCGCTACGGAGGAAAGGGCATCGCCCCGCGCAGCATCGCGCGGACGCTGGCCGCGCTCCGCACGTTCGTGCGCTGGCTGATCGACGAGGGCAAGTTGCCCGA
>JAGWBE010000014.1:0-46645 GCA_021296055.1 Dehalococcoidia bacterium
TCGCCTGGCTGTACGCTAAAGCCAAGACCGATCCGCATCCGTCATTTGAGGATGTTTCCCGTCGCATCGGCGAAGTTGCCGACTCCGCCAGCCCGAAAGACAGTAAGCCCGAAACGGAATTCCAGTCGCTCGCGTTTGGGCCGCGCCCGCTTGGCTTTATCAACGCCGCCCGCCGTGAGCTGCGCTGGCGCGACAATGCCCTCGACCGCACCGTCGCGGCGCTGATGGTTCACTACCTCCATGCCAAGCTAGGGCAGGGACTCTCTAACCAGTTGCGCCCCACCAAGGCCATGAGCCCCGCCTACTCCGTCCGCTGGTGGCGCAACCGCGGCCTCACAACCCCGCCGAACCTTGACGCAGCCGCCTTCCTGCGCAATCGGACTGCCTGGCGCTACGCGAAAGGGGCGCCCAAAAGCGCATACCCCGCCCACATCGTCCTTGGCGATGCCGCCGAGGAACTGCCCGATATGCCCGCGCCTGCCAGCCTCGTCCTCACTTCTCCTCCCTACGCCGGGGTGACCAACTACAAGTCCGACAACTGGCTGCGGCTATGGGCGCTCGGAGAGGGCGGCCTCCAGCCGGACTGGTCGTCGGAACAGAAATTCAACAGCCCCGAGAAGTACGAAACGATGCTGACAGGCGTTTTTCGAGCAGCCCATGCGCGCTCCCGCGAGGATGCCGTCTGGCACCTGCGTGTGGATGCGAGGGAGCGAACGCTCGCGGTCGTGCGCCGCCTACTGGCCGACCTGCTGCCTAGCCACCGCTGCTACGAACGCGCGTCTCCCTCGCCAGGGCGCACCCAGACGGCGCTCTATGGCAACCCCTACTCAAAGCCGGGAGACGTAGACCTGGCCTACCTTCCCTCCAGTCGCCGCAAGCCCGCCGCCTTGCGCGGCTTCCGCATCTTCAAGCACCGCATCGCCTCATAACCCCACGCCCGCGCCGCGCTTGGCCTATACTCCCCGGCATCACGCGGCGGCGGCACGGAATAAGGAGGAGCGCATGCCTCGGCCTAACGGACCCAACAGCATCTGGGTGGACTTCCTCGGCGCGGACATCCGCTTCGTGCAGGGGCAGCGCTACCGCATCCGCATCGCCGAGGCGGGGCAGGGGAACTCCGAAACCTTGCTGATGCTGCACGGCGGCGGCGGCCACATCGAGACCTTCTCCCGCAACCTCGTCCCGCTCGCCCAGCACTTCCACGTCATCGGCGTCGAGATGCTCTGGCACGGCATGACCGACGCGCCCCCGATGTGGGACCACATGAACGCGCAGGTCACCGACGAGGTGCTCGACCTCATGGACACCCTCGGCCTCGACAAGGTGTGGATCCACGGCGAGGCTGGCGGCGCCAGCGGCATGACGCCGTTGGTGCTCGAGCACCCGCATCGGCTCAAGGGCGTCATCTTCGAATCGGGCATCGCCATCAAGTGGAACGAAGGATCCGTCAAGCCCCCCGCCGCGCCCCCTGCCGGCGGCATCTCTATGGTCGAGCGCAGCAAGCAGCTGCTGCGCAACCTGACGTGGGACGGCGTGCGCGCGCGTCTGCTGATGGTCATGCACCGCGACCACCCCGAGCAGGTGACCGACGAGCTGGTGGACGTGCGCCTCGCCCACTACCTGCGCCCCTCGACCAACGACGGCATGATCCGCGTCTACGACTACTACGCCTCCGGCAAGGGCGCCCAATACCTCGCCACCGAGGAGCAGGTCTCCAAGATCGACCTCCCCGTCCTTGTCGTCTGGAACGACGGCAGCGAGGGCACAGGCCCGGACGCGGGTGAGCGCCTCGCCTCCCTCATCCCCGGCGCTCAGTTCAAACTGCTCCCCCAAACCGGCTTCTGGGCGCACTGGGAGAAACCCGCCGAGTTCAACGAGGCCGTCCGCCAGTTCATCATGGGCGAGAAGGTGACGTAAGGGGGGAGGCGCCGCCTCGCCACCCCGCGTCTCCTTATCCGTTGCCCCCGCGAAGGCGGGGGCCTCGACGCGCAACTTCTCGCAACCTCAAGACCCGCCCCGACGACACGGGAGAAGCGGGGAGCATTCCCGTAGGGACAGGTTTCAAGCCTGTCCCTACAACGCTGTGCGTCGGGCGGTTCTTTGCGCCTCGGGGCTTGGTCGCGTCGAGATTCCCGCGAAGGCGGGAATGACGAAAGAAGAGGGCGGAAATGACTGAGGGGCGGCGCGGGAATGCAGCGCCGACGGTGGGAGCGGGGCGGTGGTTATCCCCCCACTCCCGCCGCTATCGCGTCGCCTACCTGCGTCGTCGTGGCCTTGCCGCCGAGGTCGGGGGTGAGGGCGGCGCCGTCGCGGAGCACGGAGCGCACTGCCGTGTCGATGGCGTCGGCGGCCTCCGTCTCGCCGAGGTGGCGCATCATCATGGCGGCGGAGAAGGCGGCGGCGCACGGGTTCGCTATCCCACGCCCTACGATGTCCGGCGCGCTGCCGTGGACGGGCTCGAAGGTGGACGGGAAGCGGCGCTCCGGATTGATATTCCCGCTTGCGGCGAGGCCCATGCTGCCCGTGACGATGGCCGCGATGTCGGTCAGGATGTCGCCGAACAGGTTGCTCGCCACCACCACGTCGAACGACTCGGGGCGGCGGATGAAGTTCATGCACGCCGCGTCCACCAGCAGCGACTCAGTTTCGATATCGGGGTAGCCCGCCGCCACTTCGTCGAACACCCTGTCCCACAGCACCATCCCGTAGCCTTGCGCGTTCGACTTGGTGATGGACGCCACGCGCTTCTTGCCGTTCCTCGCGCGCGCCAGCTCGAAGGCGTAGCGCACGACGCGCTCGATGCCCCGCCGCGTGAACACCGCCGTTTGCAGCGCCACTTCGTCGGGGAATCCCGCGTACTGGAAGCCGCCGACGTTGGCGTACTCGCCCTCCGTGTTCTCGCGCACGACCACCATATCAATGTCGCCCGCCTCCTTGCCTCGCAACGGCGATTCCACGCCCGCGTAGAGCACGCTGGGACGGTGGCAGACGTACTGGTCGAAGCCGCGCCGCATCGGCAGCAGCAGGCCGTTCAGCGTAACGTGGTCTTGGATGTCGGGATGCCCCACCGCGCCGAACAGGATGGTGTCGAACCCCGCCAGTTCGTCCAGCGCGTCCGCGTCCATCATCCGCCCGTGCTTGAAGTAGTAGTCGGAGCCCCACGGGAACTCGGCGTAGGCGAGCGACAGGCCGAAGCGCTGCTCGGCGGCGGCCAGCGCCTTGAGCGCCTCCTCGATTACCTCTGGCCCGATGCCGTCGCCACGGATGACGGCGATGCGGTGCTGCGCCATAGCGGAGCGTCCTCCTCAGAAGGTTGCGGGAACCTCGAACTCCACGCCCCACGCGCCGGGGAGCGTCGCGCGGCCCGTCTCCCGCTCCGTCCACAGATCGGCGTAGCGCACCGAGAGACCGTTGGCGTAGTCCACGATCTGCGTCGGGTTCGGGTTGACGTTGAGTATGACGAACACGCCTCCCGGCGGGCGCGCGAGGTAGCGGTCGAGCGAGTGCCACGTCCCGCGCTTGAACGCGAACCCCTTGGCCGGGTCGATGATGAAGCCGCGCACGGAGGCGGGGTCGGGCAGGGCGGCGGGGTCGTGTATGTCGGTGGGCGGCGCGGCGGCGACCACGGCGGGCGACCCCTCCAGTTGGAAGAAGGTCTGCGTTACCCCGAAGTGGCGCTCCAACTTCGTGAACCGCAGCCCCGCCGCCGGCTGCCAGATGACGTGCAGCGTCGGCGCGCCGTCCACCCGCAAATTGGCGGGGAAGAGCGTCCGCCGGTCGGAGGGGCGCTCGCGCGCCTCCAGCACCTCCCCGAACGGCGCGAACGACTCCGCCGTCATCGGCTCCAACGGCAAGGTGTGCACGCGCCCCATGCGTCCATCATACCCGCCTTTCTCTTTCCGTCGTTCCTTTCGGAGACCTTTGCATAACCCCTGACCTTTTCACGCGGGGAGTGCTGAGGGATGGTCAGCCCCTCGGCTGGGGGCGTGGGGGCATCCCCCACAAAAGGTTTTTTCATTCTTGGGGGTGGGGGGTGGGGAAGCAGAGTAGTTGCGCGAAGGTCTCCGAATCTTGTCCCCGCGAAAGCGGGGAGCGGGAATCTCGCCTCGATTCGGGCGGGGCATCCCGTTCGCCCAGAGAGGAATCGAAGGACGAACCGGCAGGGCGCCCCCCGCGCTGGTAAGGTTGCCTCCGCGAACACCGCCCACCCCCAGGAGGCGCCTTATGCCAACCGCCGCCGACGCAGCAGCGCGCTCACTTCGCGCCATCCCCGTCGCCAACGCGGCGGAGGCGTTCGTCGAGATGCTCGTCCACAACGACGTCGAGTACCTCTTCATCAACTCCGGCACCGACACCTTCCCCGTCCAAGAGGCCATCGCCCGCATGATGGAGCAGGAGCGCCCCACGCCCAAGCTCATCCTCTGCATCGACGAGGTAACCGCGATGTTCGCCGCGCAGGGCTACTTCCAGGTTACGGGCCGCCCGCAGGTGGTGCTCGTGCACGTGGACGCGGGCACGGCGCAGATAGGCGGCGCCTACCACGACGTGCAGCGCGACCGCTCCGGCGTCATCGTCTGCGCTGGACGCGCCCCCATCACCATCGGCGGCGTCCGCCCCGGCTCCAAGGACATGGTCATCCACTGGGGCCAGGAGCAACTTGACCAGCACGGCATCGTCCGCACCTTCGTCAAGTGGGACTACGAACTGCGCACGGTGGACAGCCTCAACTGGGTAGTGCAGAAGGCGTTCCAGGTGGCGAGCAGCGAGCCCGCCGGCCCCGTCTACCTCACCCTCCCGCGCGAACTGCTGATGACCGAGATGGACGAGCTCCAACTGCCTCCGGCCGCCCGCCACGCCAAGCCCGTCGCGCCCGCGCCCGACCCGGACGCCGTGGCGACCCTCGCGCAGTGGCTCGTCGAGGCGGAGCGCCCCCTCATTATCGCGGGCACGCCAGGCCGCCATCCCGAGGCCGTCGCGACGCTGACCGAGCTTGCGGAGACGCTCGGCGCGCCCGTCGCAGGCGCCGTCCACACCCGCCTCAACCTGCCCACGCGCCACTTCCTCAACGCCATCAACTGCGGCGCGCCCAGCGTCTCCGAGGCCGACGTCATCCTGGTGCTCGACCACGACGTGCCCTGGGTGCCCGACGAGGAGACGCTGGAGCCTGGCGCGCGCGTAGGGTGGATCGACATCGACCCATCCAAGGACACCATCCCGCTCTGGACCTTCCCAGCCGATCTGCTCATCCACGCCGCGTCCCGCAAGGCGCTGCCCGCCCTGCTCGACGCCGTGCGCGAGCGCCTCACTCCCGCCGCCCGCGAGCGCGCCGCCGCCCGCAACGAGCGCTACCGCGCCAACACCGAGCGCCGCCGCGCGGAGATCGCCGAGCGCGTGGAGGCGCTGGCCGACAAGCGCCCCATCGACCCGCTCTACGTCGCCGCCTGCCTTGAGCAGGTGCTGGACGAAGAGACCATCGTGGTGAATGAGGGGATGTCCGGCGGCGGGCCCTTCAACGTCTACACCGACCGCCGCGTCCCCGGCTCCGTCTTCGGCAGCGGCGGCTCCAGCCTCGGCTACGGCCTTGGCGCGTCCATCGGCGTGAAGCTGGCCGCACCCGACAAGACCGTCGTCTGCCTCGAGGGCGACGGCGCGTTCATCTTCGCTCGCCCCACCTCCGCCTTCTGGGCCGCCGAGAAGTACAACCTGCCGTTCCTCACCGTCATCTACAACAACGCGTCCCACAACGCCACGCGCAACTCGTGGAACAAGTGGTATCCCGACGGCGCAGGCCCGCGCAACGACAACTACGTCGCCGTGGACATCGACCCGTCGCCCGACTACGACGTGCTAGTCCAGGCCTGCCGCGGCTACGGCGAGCGCGTGGACGATTCCGCCCAAGTCCTCCCCGCCCTCCGCCGCGCCCTGTCCCGCGTCAAGCAAGGCCAAGCCGCCGTCCTAGACGTGCGGATACGGTAGTTCCCTTTCTCTCATTCCCACAGCATCAGGAACCATCGATGCCTGTTTTTGAGTGTAATCAGCGCCTTTTGGCGCCTACTTAGCCAAGCACAAGGGGAAGACGCTGCGTAGAAACAGCGCGTGAATTATGAGAGTTGCAGGGGGGCACGCCTTGCATCTCCGAAATGCAGAAGGACCAGGGAAGGACTCACAACGCGCGCCCCTCCCTTAGCCTCACTCCACCCCAGGCGCCGTCATCTCGTGCCAGCCCGTCTCGCGCTGATACGCGTGGCCTAGGCGCAGCGCGGTCTCCTCGTCGAACGGGCGTGCGACTATCTGCATCCCTACGGGCAACCCCTCCGCCGTGAAGCCGCACGGAACGGACAGCGCGGGCAGGCCGGACAGGTTGAACGGGATAGTGCAGCGGCTCAGCGCGAACAGCGTCGGCTCCTCCACGCCGCCGTAGGCAACCACGTCCTCGCCGAATCGCGGCGCGGGGATGGGTAGCGTCGGCGTGATGAGCGCGTCCACCTCCTCCAAAACGCGGCGCAGTTCGGCGGAGACCTCGTCCGCGCCGCGCATCGCTCGCGCGAGCGCCACGCCGCCGGGCGGAGGCGTCGCCAAGTGCCCTGCAACATCCGCGCCGAAGTCGCCGAGGCGCTCCGGCAGGAACGGCGCGTAGATCTCCTGCGCGTCCGCCAGCACCATATCGTGGAGATAGCCCCCTCCCGCTTCCATCCCCTCGACGCGCACGTCGCGCAGCGCGCAGCCCAGCCCGCGCAGCACGCCGATCGCCTCCTCCAGCGCCGTGCGTACCCCGTCGTGCAAATGGTCGAAGAAGAACGCTCGCGCCACGCCTACCCGCAGCCCGGCGGCGCCGCGCCCCAACCGGCGCGAGTAGCGCGGCGCCGGAACGCGAACCGTCGCCGCGTCGCCCGGATCGTAGCCCGCGATGGCCTCCAGCGCGATGGCCGTGTCCTCGACGGTGCGCGTCAGCGGCCCCGCGTGGTCGTTGCGCCACGACAGCGGCAGCACGCCCGCTTTGCTCACGCGCCCGAACGTCGGCTTGAGGCCCACCACTCCATTCAACGTCGCCGGGTCGCGGATGCTGCCGCCCGTGTCTGTCCCCATCGCCATCGGCGTCATCCGCGCCGCGACCGCCGCCCCCGAGCCGCCGCTGGAGCCGCCGGGAATATGCTCCGCGCTCCAAGGGTTGTGCGTCCGTCCGAAGTGCGGATTGTCCGTCGTTACCCCGTAGGCCGCCTCGTGCGTGTTCGTCTTGCCCAGCAGCACCGCGCCCGCCTCGCGGAGCTTGCGCGTGACCGTCGCGTCGCGCTCGGGGACGCGCTCCGCCAACACCTTCGTCCCGCCCGCCGTTACGATGCCCGCCGTGTCGTACAGGTCCTTCAACGCGAACGGCACGCCGTGCATCGGCCCGCGCCAACCGCCCGACGCGATCTCCGCCTCCGCCGCTCGCGCCTCGGCAAGCGCCCGCTCCGCCGTTACGAGCACATAGGCGTTGAGGCGTGGGTTCAGCCGCTCGATGCACGCCAGGTGCGCCTGCGCCAACTCCACTGGCGACAGCGCCCGCCGCCGAATCGCGCGCGACATCTGCGCGATGGTCATGTGAACGGGATCGGACGGCAGCGTTGGCATACGCGCTAGGGTAGGGGCTCAACGGCGCCGGGGCAAGCGGGAGCAGGGCGAGGGGCTGCCCTCCGTGGGACCCGGCTGGTTGCACGACGATTCGCTCAGTCGGAGAGAGCGCGGAGCTTGCCGACTAACTCCTCGATGTCGGACAGGTGCGCCGCGACGGTCTCGCGCGGCAGCCAACCCTCGTAGAAGTTGGTGTGGAGAGCGTTCGCGGCGGCGAATGCTCTCCGGATGTCCTGGTCGCCGGTCTCGTCGGTCAGACGATTGACAGCGGCGAAGAGTTCGTAGTGTCCGTTGTGCTGCCAGCCGCGGGCCTCTGCCACAGCCTTGACCGCTTGAGCGGCGGCGCCCCAGCCCTTTTCGGATGCCTGGAGCAGGTCGCCCTCATCTAGGTAGGAGCGGGTCTTGGCCATGAAGTCCAAGGCGGTGGCCGCGTGGTATTGGGTGCGAGTAGTCACTGGCGCAACCTCATTGGTCATTATAGCGCGCGGGGCTGTCCCCCGCCGCCCCGCACGGAGGTGCTATGGTGCGTGGCGCTCCATCCACCCAAGAGCCACAAGGAGGCGGCTATGCTGCTTGCGACCAGCGACCATATCGATGGAATGCACATCACCAAGACTCTCGGCCTCGTGCGCGGGAACACCGTGCGCGCGCGCAACATCGGCCGCGACTTCATGGCGGGGCTCAAGAACATCGTCGGCGGCGAGATATCCGAGTACACCAAACTACTCACCGAGGCGCGCACCGAGGCCACCGGCCGCATGGAGGCGCAGGCTGAGCAGCTCGGCGCCAACGCCGTCGTCGGCCTCCGCTACGTCACCTCCAGCGTCATGAACGGCGCGTCCGAGCTCCTCGCCTACGGCACCGCCGTCGTCGTCGAGGACGGCGAGGGCGGCGAGGCGCACGAGCGCTAGGCCCGGCCCCAACGCTCCCGCGCTATACGTGCTCGCCGCACGTGGACAGCCACGCGTGCCCCGTCTCGGCGGCGAGCGCGTCCGCCGCCGCCGGGCCCCACGAGCCGCGAGGATAGGGGCGGGGACGCGCCGCGTCCGGCGCCTCCCAGGCGGCCAGCAGGGGATCCATGATTTCCCACGCCTCGCGTATCTGTTCGGCGGGGATGAACAGCGCGCGGTCGCCCATCAGCGCGTCTTTCAACAGCCGCTCGTACGCCTCGGGGATGCTCTGGTCGGAGAACGCCTGCGCGTAGTGAAACTCAAGGTCGCGCGTGCTCGCCTCCGCGCCCGGCCCCGGCGTCTTGACCTGAAAGCGCAGGTGCACGCCTTCGTGCGGCTGGATGCACAGGCCCAGGCGGTTAGCCTGCGGCTCGCCGCCGCCGAGGTTGACGAGCGAGCTCGGCGGAGCGCGGAACTGCACTGCTATCTCTGTGGACTTGGCCGCCATCGCCTTGCCCGTCCGCAGGTGGAAGGGCACGCCTTGCCACCGGGGAGTATCCACGTACAGGCGCAGCGCGGCGAACGTCGGTGTCTTCGAATCCGCAGCCACTCCCTCAGCCTCCAGATAGCCGTCGTACTGCCCGGCGACGGCGTGCGCGGCGGCCTCTTGCGGCGTGCGCCAACGCCGCACCGCGGCGAGCGTCCGCGCCTTTTCGCGGTGCAGGTCGTCCGCGCCCATAGAAGCCGGAGGCTCCATCGCCACGAGCGTCAGCAGCTGCAGCAAGTGGTTCTGCGCCATGTCCCGCAGCGCGCCGGAGGCGTCGTAGTAGCCCGCCCGCGTCCCCACGTCCACCTCCTCCGCCACCGTTATCTGCACGTTGTCGACGTGCGCCCTGTCCCACACCGGCTCGAAGATGGCGTTGGCGAACCGCAGCACCAGCAGATTCTGCACCGTCTCCTTCCCCAGGTAGTGATCTATGCGGTAGACGCGCTCCTCGTCGAACGCCGCGTGGAGCGCGTTGTCCAGCTCGGCGGCGGACGCTCCGTCGCGGCCAAACGGCTTTTCGACGACGACGCGCCGCCACCCGCCGTGATCCTCGTGCATGCCGTTGGCGCGCAGGCTAGCGACGGCGGGCGCGTACAACTGCGGCGCGATTGAGAGGTAGTAGAGGCGGTTGGCCTCCCGCTGGCCGCGCTCCGCGTCGGCGAGCGTGCGCTCCAATCGCGCCACGTCCTCCGCGTGCGCCAGGTCGCCCTGGACGAACGTGACGCGCTCTGCGAACGACGGCCAAACGTCGTCCCGGCACGTCAGGTCGGCGTAGCCGTCCATCCCCGCCCACAGATTGGCGCAATAGTCCGCGTGTGTCAGCTCGCCTCGCGCGAAGCCCACGATGCGCAGGTCGTCCGGCAGCGAGCGCTTGCAGTGGAGCGTGAAGAGAGCGGGAAGCAGCTTGCGCCGCGCAAGGTCGCCGGTGGCGCCGAAGATGACGAGCGCCGCGCTCACGGACGCCGCCGCACCGCGTGGCCGCCGAACTGGTTCCGCATCGCCGCCAACATCTTGAACCCGAACGAGTCCTCCTGCCGCGACCGGAACCGCGCTTGCAGCGCGATGGAGATCACGGGCAGCGGCACCGCCAGCTCCACCGACTCCTCCACCGTCCAGCGCCCCTCGCCCGAATCCTCTACGTAAGGCTCCAACCCCGAGAGGGCGGGGTCCTCCTCCAGCGCGCGCGCCGTCAGGTCGAGCAGCCACGAGCGGACGACACTCCCATGCCGCCACAGTTGCGCGACCTGTGGCAAGTCAAGGCCGAACTGCTCCTTCGCGCCCATCAGCTCGAACCCCTCGGCGTAGGCCTGCATCAAACCGTACTCGATGCCGTTGTGCACCATCTTCACGAAGTGCCCCGCGCCCAGCGGCCCCACGTGCGCGTAGCCCTCCGTCGGCGACGGCGCAAGCGTGCGGAAGGCTGGCTCGGCGAGCGCCACCGCGTCCGCGTCGCCGCCGACCATCATGCAGAACCCCTCGGCCAGACCCCACACGCCGCCGCTCACGCCCGCGTCCACGAAGCGGATGCCTGCCGCCCGCAGCTCGTGCCCCCGCCGCTGCGAGTCCTTGTAGTTCGAGTTGCCCCCGTCGATGATCAGATCGCCCGGTTCGAGCACCTCGGCCAGCGCCGCAATCGTGCTCTCCGTCGGCGCGCCCGACGGCACCATGACCCACACGACGCGCGGCGGCTTCAACTCGACGAGGAAGTCCTCCAACGCCGCCACCGGCGCCATCCCCCGGCTGCCGAACGAATCGCGCTGATCGGGGTCGCGGTCGTAGGCCGCCACGCGGTGCCCGCCCTCATGCAGGCGCAGCGCCATGTTGCCGCCCATCCGCCCCAGGCCGACGATGCCGATCTCCATAGCGCCCCCTTGCTTGCGCCGCCCCCGGCGCGCGCTAGGCGAAGCGCCGCACGCGCTCCGCGAACGCGTCCAGCGCCGCTGCCGCTCCGCCGCTCGCGTCGATGCGCGCCGCCCGCCGCCCGCGCTGTTGCAGCGACCGCAGGTCGCCGTCCGCCTGCGCCCGCGCCAGTACGCCGAACGAGTACCCGCGCCCCGGGATAAGCAGGTCGGCGCCCTCGCCGCCGACCACCTGGAAGAACACGCCCGTGTTTGGCCCTGCCTTGTGCAGCTGCCCCGTGGAGTGCAGGTAGCGCGGCCCGTAGCCCGCCGCCGCCGCTGCGCCGAACCGCTCCACGACGGCCAGCCGCGCCCTGTCCAGCGCGGCATCCAACTCCGCCGACTGCGGCTGATAGACCTGGAACGCTACGTAGTCGCCCGGTCGGATGAGGCGCAGCAACGCCTCCGCGTCCGGCGTCTCGCCCGGGTCGGGCAGGGCGCCTGTGCGTTCGTACGCCTCCACCGCCGCCGAGGCGATGTCCTTCGCCTCTTGCACGTTCGGCTGATCGAAGGGGTGAACGCCCAGCAGCGCGCCCGCGACCGCCGTCGCGAACTCCCAGCGGTACAGCTCGCCGCCCAGGTCGTAGGCGTCCTCCAGGTCGAGGCGCACGATTGGCTTGCCCGCCGCCGTCAGCGCGTCCACGCGCTCGTCCGTAGCGCCGTTGTCGTCCCCCGCGAGCCGTATGTAGGCGAAGAGGCGGTCTGCGTTGTAGACGCCCGGCGCGACGGGCGGCTCCCCCGCGATCGGCACGACACCCTTGCCGTCCTTGCCCAGGCTCTCCGCGAGCAACTGCTCCGTCCACAGCCCCAGCGCCTCCAACGACGGCGACGTAATCAGTTCCACCTTGTCCGCGCCCCGTTCCGCCAGCGCCGCCAGCGCCGCGCCCAAACGCGCGCCCGGATTCTCCCCGGCCTGCGGCTGCTCGCAACGGCGGCGCATCGCGTCCACCGACGCCGTGAACCGCGCCACGTCCATCCCGATGACCGCGGCGGGGACGAGGCCGAAGAGGGATTGGCCGGAGAAGCGCCCGCCGATGTCCGCCGGGTTTAGGAACGCGCGGCGGAACCCTTCCTCTCGCGCCATACGCTCCAACGCCGTGCCCGCGTCCGTGATGGCGATGAAGTTCGCCCCCGCCCGCTCGCGCCCCAATGCTGCGTCCGCCAGCGCGCGGAAGTGGCGGTAGAACGAAACTACCTCGACCGTCCCGCCCGACTTGGACGAGACGATGAACAGCGTCCGCGCCGGGTCGAGACCGTCGGTCGCCTCCCGCACGCGCCCAGGCGTAGTGGAGTCCAGCATCTCGAAGTCGGGGCAGCCCTCCGCGCAGCCGAACACGCTGCGGTAGAGCTCCGGCGCGAAGGCGCTGCCCCCCATCGCCAGCAGCACCGCCTTGCGGTAGCCCGCCGCCTTCACCTCAGCCGCGAACGCCTCCAACTCGCTCAGTCGCGGGCGCATCGCGTCGGCGACCCTCAGCCACCCCAACCGATCCACGATCTCCGCCGGGTCGGGATTCCACAGCGTGTGGTCTTTGGCCCAGACGCGCTCCACCACGCGCTCAGCGTCCAGCCGCGCCAACGCCTCGGCGAACGCAGCCTCGTGCTCGCCCAGGCGCATCTCCGTCGTCGTCGCCACCGGCTCCGCGCCCGCGCCGCCGGCGATTGGCTGCGGCAGCCCCGCGCACTTGCGCTCAATGGTTGCTATCACCGCACGATAGGAGGCGGCGAATGCCTCCACTCCGTCCGCAAGCAGCTTGGCTGTGACGGCGTCCATGTCCACCCCGGCGGAGGCGAGGGCGGTCAGCGTGCCCTTTGCGCCAGTGGCGCGGTCGTCCAAGCGCGTCTCGGCGCGCCCGTGGTCGAGGACGGCCTCGACCGTCGCGTCCGGCATCGTGTTGACAGTACCGGGGCCGACCAGTTCGTCGAAGTAGAGCGTGTCGGGCAGGGCGGGGTCTTTGGTGGAGGTGCTGGCCCACAACGGACGCTGGGGGCGCGCGCCCATCCGCTCCAGCGACGCGAACCGTTCGCCGCCGAACGCCGCGCGAAACCGCGCGTAGGCGACGCTCGCGTTGGCCACCGCCGCCTTGCCCGTCAGTGTTTCCGCCGCCGCGTCGCCGTGTGAGGCCGCCTCGCGCAGCTGCGCGTCCACCGCCGTGTCCACCCGGCTCACGAAGAACGACGCCACCGACGCGACGCGCCCTACCTCGCCTCCGCTCGCCGCCAACTCCTCTAGTCCGCCTAAGTAAGCCTCCATCACGCCATCGTAGGCGGCGAGGGAGAAGATGAGCGTTACGTTCACGTTCACGCCCGCGCCGATGAGACGACGCACCGCACGGATGCCCGCCTCCGTCGCCGGAACCTTGATCATCACATTGGGCCTGTCCAGCTTAGCGAACAGGCGAACTGCCTCTCGCGCCGAACCCTCCTCGTCGTGCGACAGCTCCGGCGGCAACTCGTAAGAGGCGAACCCGTCCCGCCCCTCCGTGCGCTCGTAGACCCCGCGCAGCGCGTCGGCGGCCAGGCGGATGTCGTGGACGGCCAGCTCCTCGAAGACCCCGGCTGCGGACGCGCCCCGCGCCCATACCTCCGCCAGCTGCGCGTCGTACTCGTTCGTCGACGCCAACGCCTTCTCGAAGATGGTCGGGTTCGACGTCACGCCCGTTATCCCGTTGCGCAGTAGCTCATCGAACCGCCCCGACGCGAAGAAGTCGCGCCGGATGTTGTCGTACCAGACCGATTGTCCCAGCCCCTGCGCTTGGAGAATCGCGTTGTCCGTCATGCCGCTCCCTCCGCCCCCGCGCGCAGGTAGGCCGCCTCCGTCGCCTTGACCTTGGCGAGCCGCCGCGCGTGCCGCTCCTCTCCGCTGAACCGCGCCCTTACGAACGCCTGCAGCGCCTCCCGCGCCGCCTCCGCGCCGATCACCCGCGCCCCCAGGCACAGCACGTTCATGTCGTCGTGCTCGACGCCCTGATGCGCGGAGTAGGAATCGTGACACGTCGCAGCGCGCACGCCCGGCATCTTGTTCGCCGCGATGCTCGCGCCCACGCCGCTCCCGCAGAAGATCACCCCCCGGTCGGCGCGCCCGCCAACGACGGCCTCAGCGACGGCGAAGGAGAAGTCGGGGTAGTCGTCGTCCGGGTCGTAGGCGTGCGCGCCCACGTCGTCCACCTCGAACCCCCAGCCTCTGAGCCAGTCCGCCGCCTCGTTCTTCAGCGGCAACCCCGCGTGGTCGGACCCGATGACGATGCGCACGGCGTGGAACTCTCCCCGGCGGCGCCGGGCCGCCTCGTCCTTGCCTGCCCTGATTTCCGCCGCCGGACACATCCGCCCCGGACGAGGCTCGTCCCGCTTGCGCGAACCACCCGGCTCCAGGTCAAAATAGCAAAGCCCACCCCGCCTGTAAACGCCGCCGCCGAACGGCTATGATGATGCCTCCCCCCCGGAGGCCGCGCTCCTATGACCGCCAACGACAACGCCATCCTCCAAGCCCTCCGCGAACTGCCCGCCGCCGCCTGTCTTGACGTGCTCGACGGCATGGGCTACGTCAACGTCCAAATGCAAGGCGTCGCCTCCCTCATCCCCGGCCAAAAGACCGCGGGCCGCGCGGTAACGATGCGCTTCATTCCCAGCAGGCCCGACCTCCGCGCCGAGGTCATCGGCGGCCCCGGCAGCGCCGAGTACCGGGCGATGGAAGTCTGCGGCCCGGGCGACGTGCTGGTGATGGACGCGATGCGCGGCGGGTGGGCGTCCTCAGCGGGCGACATCAAGCTGTGGCGGCTCAAGCAGCGCGGCGCCGAGGGCGTCGTCACCGACGGCGGCGTGCGCGACCTGGCGACGCTCCGCTCTTACGGCATCGGCGTATTCGCCGCCCGCGAGACCAACATGACCATGCCGTCCCATATGTTGCCTTGCGACATGCAACTGCCCGTCCAGTGCGGCGGCGTCCTCGTCCGCCCCGGCGACTACGTCACCGCCGACGACGGGGGCGTGGTGGTCGTGCCGCGACAACTCGCCGCGCAGGTGGTCGAGCAAGCGCAGGAGCACGAGGCGCTCGAGGCCGCCGTCAAACGCCAACTCCAGACCGAAGACGTCTCTCCCGGCAAGTACTACCCCTTCAACGACGCTGCGCGGGAGCTGCTGCGCCGCGAGCGGGAAGCGGGAGGGTAGGGATCCCCTCGGCACCCGCCCGCCGGAGCCCTAACGTGGCCGAAGCGAGCCTCTTCCAATACACCGTGAGCGAGAAGGACGCCGCCTTCGTCGCAAGGGCGCTTGGCCTTGGCGACGCCGACGCCGTGCGCGCACGTCTCGCAGGCGATGACCGCGAGGTGATGCTCGCCGACGCTCGCCTGTTCGATGCGCTCCTGTCGGGCGGCGAACCCTTCGTCTACGTAACCCCGCGCCTGTTCTTCGAAGCGCTGCTGCTGCGCGCCGTGCGCGAGATGGCGCGGGCGCGATACACCATAGAGCGCGATGGAGCCGGCCGCGTCCCCGTCTTCGACGCCCCCGGCGTCGCCTCCTTCGCCTCCGCTCCAGGCGTCGCCGGCTACCTCGCCCACCTGCTCGCGTCCTTCACCCGCATCGAGGGGCGCACGGTGCGCGTCCGCGTTCGTCGAGGCGTCTGGCGCAAGAGCCGCTACAACGACCTCGACGTGCGCAGCCTCGTGCGCCGAGCCGAAGACGCGGCGGACGAAGAGCGTCTGCCCCTCTACAAGCGGACGGCGGACGCTTGCCTCTTCATCCTCGGCGTCTTCCCCGACTATCCGGCCCTTACCGCGCGCTACCCCGGCTCCGGCGCGCTGCGTCCGCGCCTTTCGGGACGGTTGACCACGGAGGAGTATGAGATGACCGCGCAGCAGGCCTACGCGGCGGCGGCGGGGCATCCGAACATGCCCGCGGCGTTGGCGCCGCTCTTCGAGTGCCTCAGCGCGCACGTAGCCGAGGCGAAGAAACCCTTGACCTTCGTAGCCGAGCGCTACTTAGGCTACCGCCGCACGCAACTCTTCAACTGGGGCGGGTAGGGGCGCCGGTTGCGCCTGCCCCGTTCGCCTTGAGGAACTCGAAGGGAGTGCGTCCTCCCCGCTACCCCCGCATCGACTGCGGCAGCAGGTTGGGGATGCCGTCTTCGATGGGATAGACCGCCCCGCACGCGGCGCAGGTCAGCGCGCCGCTCGCCACCTCGCCGTCCGCCTCTTCCTCCGCTGACAATGCTAAGGCCGCCTTGTCGTCCGGGCAGGCGAGAATATCCAGCAAGTCGCGTCGCATAGCCCCAGTCTATCAGCCTACGCTCCCTCCTCCACCAGAAAGCGCAATACGACCGATAGGAAGATGACGGCCAGGCCAAGTGCGGCGGTGGTGTTCACGTGGCCCAGGGCGTTCATCGCCACGCCGAGCCGCCCGCGCCGGGGCGTGTCCGCCTCGCGCCGCCGCGAGACGCGCGACAGCGCCAGCGAGAACATCCACGCGGCAAGGGCGACCTTGACGGCCAGCACGGAGGCGTAGGCGACACCGCCCGACGCCTCGGAGAGGCGCTGCACGGCGAGAATGCCCCCCGTAACGACCAACACCCACATCGCCAGCAGCACCACCTGCCCGAACTCTCGCCCCGCCCGTTGCGCCACCCCGCCCGAGGCCGCCTCGCTGCGCAGCGCGGGACGTAACGCGAGCCAGTAGAACAGCGCGCCGCCGACCCACGCGACCGCGGCCACGGCATGCATCCAGCGGATGATGAGCAGGAAGTAGTCGGCGGCCATAGCAGCGCGGCGATGCGGAGGCGCTCACACCTTGACCGGGGGCGTTGCAAGCGGCGCGGGGCGCTCCCTACAATCGGGCGTGTCAACCATACTCCACGCGGAGGCGCCTATGACCGCCAAGGTCACGTTCCTGTACTACGCCAAGTGAACCGCTTGTCGGCGAGCGAGGGAGTTCCTCTCGCAAGCGGACGCGCAGGTTACCGAGCGCGAGTTCTTCAAGCAGCCCCTCTCCAAGCAGGAGACGCTCGACCTGCTGGCCGGAGGATCGCCCCGCGACCTCTTCAACTTCAAGTCGCAAACCTTCAAGGCGTCCGGCATGGACGCCGAGGCGCTCTCCGACGACGACCTGCTCGACCTCCTCGCCCAGGAGCCGCGCTACTTCAGACGCCCCGTCGCGATAGTGAACGGGCGCCTCATCCCAGGCGCCGTCGAGAAGGTTCTGGCGGAGACGTTGTGATGCTTTTGCGTTCGAACAGCATGCCCTGGCCACACTGCGGACTGCGCCGCGCGCCGTGAGCATCCGCATCCTCGAACCCGCCGTCGCATCCGCCATCGCCGCCGGCGAGGTCATCGAACGCCCCGCCGCCGTCGTCAAGGAGCTGGTCGAAAACTCCATCGACGCAGGCGCCTCGCGGGTGGCGATTGAGATTGAGCAGGGCGGATTGAAGCGCATCCGCGTTGCCGACGACGGCGTGGGCATCGCGCCCGGCGACCTCGAGACGGCGTTCCAACGCCATGCCACCTCCAAACTGCGCACGCTGGACGACCTAGATGCGCTCCGGACGCTCGGCTTCCGGGGCGAGGCGCTGCCCAGCATCGCCGCCGCCGCCCGCGTCCGCCTGGTCAGCCGCCAGGCCGACGGCGAGGGCGCCGCCATCGAGTTGGAGGCGGGCAGCGTGCTCTCCAAAGGCCCCGCCGGCGCGCCCCCTGGCGTGACGGTGAGCGTGGAGGCGCTCTTCTCGGCGCTGCCTGCGCGTCTCAAGTTCCTGCGCTCCACCGGCGCGGAAACAGGCCGTGTCCGCCATGCCGTCGAGAACCTCGCCCTTGCCTATCCCAACGTCGCCGTGATCTTCTCCGCCGATGGCAAGACGCTCCTCCGCACGCCCGGCGGCGGAGCGCCGCGCGACGCCTTCGCCGCCGTCCACGGCGCGGAGTTGGCGGAGGCGATGCTCGACCTCGCGCCCTCGCCCGCCGCGCCTTTTCGCGTGACGGGCCTCATCTCGCCGCCCGCCCACAGCCGCCCCAACCGCGCCGCCATACGCCTGTTCGTCAACGGGAGATGGGTGCAGAGTCGCGCCCTCTCCGTCGCGGTCGAGGAGGCCTACGCCGGGCTGCTGATGCAGGGACGCTACCCCATCGCCGTCGTGATGATCGAGGCGCCGCCCCACGAGGTGGACGCCAACGTCCATCCCAACAAGCGCGAGGTGCGCTTCGCGCGCGAAGGCGACGCCTTCTCCAGCGTCCAGCGCAGCGTGCGCGAGAGCCTGCTCGCCGCCGTTCCCGTCGTCGACGCGCGCCCCTTCGAGCGCCCTGCCGCTCCTGACGGCGCGCTCCCGGCGGCCAACCCCTTCTCCTTCACCGTCGCCGCCTCGCCAACCCCGCCGCCGCTGCCCTTTGGCCTCGGCGACGGCGCTGCCGCGCCTCAGCCCGCGCCTGCGGCGGCGGATGCCGCCATGCCGCGCCTGCGGGTGCTTGGCCAAGTGTCCAACACCTACATCGTCGCCGAAGGTCCCGACGGCATGTACCTGGTCGACCAGCACGCCGCCCACGAATCGGTGCTCTACTACCGCTTGCTGCGCCAGTGGGAGGAGGACGAGCCGGACGTTCAACTACTGCTGGAGCCGCAGGCGTTGGAGGCGACGCCGGAGCAACAGGAGCGCTTGACCGCGCGCCTCGACAACCTGCGGCGCTACGGATTCGGCATCGAGGAGTTCGGCGGCGCGTGGCTCGTGCGCTCCGTCCCCGCCATGGGGCGCTCCGTGGACGCGGGAGTGCTCATCGCCGACCTACTCGCCGAGAGTGACGCCTCGCCGACCGGCGGAGAGGCGCATCGAGCGATGGCCTCCAGCATCGCCTGCCACAGCGCGATTCGCGCGGGCCAAGCCCTCGACCAGCAGGAGATGACCGCCCTCGTCCAAGCGCTCGAGGCCTCGCCCGGCCCGCCCCACTGCCCCCACGGGCGCCCGACCGCCATCCGCCTCACTACGGGGATGCTTGAGCGCGAGTTCGGCCGCGTCTGACCCGTATGGCCCAGCGCCTGCTCCTCGCCACGACGAATCCCGCCAAGGCCGCGCTGCTGCGCCGTCTCTGCGACGGAACTGGCTTCGCCCTCGCAGACGCTTCCGAGACGGCGCCGCCCGCCGTTGCCGAGACGGCGAACAGCCACCTCGCCATCGCCGTACAGAAGGCCGCCGCCTGGTCGCGCGCGCGCGGCTGCCTGGCCGTCGCCAGCGACGGCGGCATAGCCATACCCGCGTTGGAGGCCGTCGCACCGAGGGCGTGGGAGAGCCGCCTCACCAAGCGCGCCACCGGCGAAGAGGGCGTGTCCGACCTCCAACGTGCCCAACGCCTGCTGCGCCTGGCGCGAGACTTGCGCGGCGCTCAGCGGGCAGCGAGCCGCGTCGAAGCTGTTGCCGTCGCACGAGGCGGCGCGCTGCTGGGCGCGTGGCAGGCGGCGGGCTTCCAAGGGACGCTAGCTGAGGACGCGCAGCCTCCGCGCTGCGGAACGAACGGCGCGTGGGTGGAGAGCGTCCTGCTAGCCCCCGACGGCCGCCGCTACTGGCAGCTGACTTCCGACGACCTCGCCGCCTACGATGAACCGTGGCAGACGCTAGCCGCCCCCGTCCGTGCCCTCCTCCTCCGTCTAGCAGAGGCGGGAGAAAGGTAGAGGATCCGCCCATCCGGCGTTCCCGCCTCAGGAGACATTTGCGCAGCTAGGAGAGCTCCCTTCCATACGCTCCCGCGGAGGGAGACCCTTGCGTAACCCCAAACCTCTTCAAGCACAAAGCGCCGAGGGGCGGCTAGCCCCTCGGCTGGGGGCGTGGGGGTATCCCCCACAAGAACCTTTTTTGTCTCTTTGAGGGGTGAGGGGTAGGACGGTGAAGTAGTTACACGACGTTCTCCGAAAGCGGGAATCTCGCTTCGATTCGGGTGGGCGGCATTTAGACAGCAGGGATGCCAGGGCGGGCGGCAGATTTACGCAGCAGTCTCTGAACTGGGGAACGGCGGATGAGTAGGCAAGGCGCGCCGCGCCCACTACGCCGCGAACATCGGCGCCTTGCCGCGCCCGTAGCGGCGGCGCACATACCCCGCCGCTACAACGCGGCCATCGGGCTGGCATAAACCACCCCCGACCGCACTCCGAACGGGTCCGCCACGAGCCCTGACGCCAGCGGCCCCAACGCTGTGAACGCCGAGATGCCGCCGTAGATGATCGACACCGTCGTCGCCTGCACATTGTCGCCCCCAACGTCGCAAGCCGCCGTAACCAGCAAAGCCGTCGTCGAGAACAGGAACGCGCCTGCCACGGCCAGGCCAAGCAGGAACATCGGCCCTTCGCCCGTCAGGTACAGCGTCAGCAGCGCCCCCGCCAAGCCGAACAGCGCGGGCACAATCACCGTCCACCGGCCCACTCTATCGAGCAGGTAGCCCATCACCGGCTGCGCGCCGATGCCCACCACCTGCGCCAGCGTCACGTATGCCCCCACCGTGAAGGTGGACTTGTCTAGGTCCTCGCGCACGTACACGGGCAAGAAGGTGAAGATTGCCGACTGCGCCGCCGCGAACGCCCCCGCGGCCGCCAGCACCAGCAGCATCTGCGGCGACGCCGCCAGCCCCGCGAACCCTCGCGCGTAGTCCGCGACGGTGCTGCTTCCCGACTCGATGGGGAACCTGCGCGTTAGCAGCCAAAGCACGAGCGCCGCGATCGCTAGCGGGATGAACCCCACCTGCAACACCATCCGCCACGACATGACCAGCAGCAGCGCGCCCGCCAGCAGCGGCCCCAGCGTCTCGCCGATGCTGGCGCCCGTCCCATGCAGCGATATGGCGAGTCCTCGCCGGTCGTAGTAAACGCGCGACAGCACGCCCAGCGCGGGCGGATGGTACGCCGTGAACAGCATCGACGTGAGCGAGGCGTAGATGGTCGCGTCGATGATGTTGACGGAGCGCGCCAGCGCGATTTGGAACACGCCGATGAACACCAGAATCCCCGCCAACATCGGCGAGAAGCGCTTGGTGTAGCGCTCCGCGAAGAAGCCCGAGGGGATGTTGGAGACACCGCCTGCGACCGAGCGGAAGGTGGAGAATGCGCCCAGGCCTGTGTTGGAGAGGGCGAGGGAGGCTTTGATCTCGGGCAGGAGGATGAAGAAACCGGACGCGAACACATGCTTGACCGCGTGGCCAAGCACGATGGCCCAAAGCAAGGAGCGGGAGCCGGGCGGGCGTCCGGCGTCGGACGAGGTGTTCAGAGGCGCAACTGCGCCCGCGCTGACCGCGTGCTCCGCATTGGCGGGTAGGGCCTGGCTAGCGGGGCGGTCAGGCGGGCGCGCCGATTCCATAGGTAGCGTCCGCCTACGGTGGGCGGGGAGCTACTCGGCCGCTGCGGCGATCTCCTCGCTGGTGCGGCGGCGCCGCCGCCGGCGAGGCTCTCCGGTGTCCAGCCAGAAGATGACCGTGTCGTCCTTGGTGCGCTTGACCACCAGCTCCCGGCCCAAGTATTGGGCGGCGGCGGTGAGGCGGCGGCGGACGGCGGTGACCGACTCGCCCGGGTTGGGAGTCAGCTTTCCGGCCTGGCCCATCTCCACCTGCTCCACGTACTCCACGTACTGGCGAATGAGCTGCGCGCGCTTGCCCGTGCCGCTCTGCAACTGCGCTTCGCCGAGCGAAAGCCTCTGAAACTCGGGCATAGAGAAAGCCTCCTTTTGCTCCATAGAACAGCGCGTTCTCGCACGCCATTCGCTGTTGATTTGCGCACCTATATGAATACCACAGGCCAACCACGATTGCAAATCTCGCTTGGTAATCGCCGAATACGACGCTCCCAGACGCTCTCCTACCCCACTCCTCCGCCCCGCCCCGCCCGTTGCCACGCGCGCCGACGCGCCCCATAATCGCAGCCTAGCCTATGGCGAACGATAGCCAAAACGCCGCTCCCTCGGGGCGCCTCCGACTGCCTCCCGCTTTCCACTACCCCGCCTACCGCGTCTACTGGGGCGGCAGCCTTGCGTCCATCCTCGGCTTCCAAGTCTTCCTCTTCTCCCAGTTCAACCTCATCCACCACCTCACCGGCTCCGCCGCCTTCATCGGCGTAACCGGCGCCGCATCCGCCGTCCCCTCCATCTTCCTCAACCTCTACGGCGGCGTCGTGGCCGACAGGATGGACCGCCGCCGCTTGCTCCTAGCGACGCAGTTGATCAACGCCGCAGTTATGGCGCTGCTCGGCGCGCTCACCTTCGCGGGCCGCGTCGAGCCGTGGCACGTCATCGCCGTGTCGTTCGTCAGCGGCGCCGTGTTCGCCTTCGACAACCCCGCGCGCCAATCCCTCTACCCGCGCCTCGTCGCGCGTGAGGCGCTCACCAGCGCCGTCGCCTTCCAGTCGGTCATCTGGCAGGGCACGCGGATGATTGGGCCGGGCATCGCCGGCCTCATCGTCGCCAACGTCGGCGGCGACGAGACGCTCGGACTGGCGTCGGGCTTCTACTTCGCCGCCGCCGGCTTCTTCGTCATGGCCCTCGCTATGACCCGCCTCCGCATCCCCGGCGGCGACAACCAAACGGGCGGCGGCGCCTCCGGCATGCAAGCGCTCGCCGAGGGCTTGGGCTTCATCCGCCGCGATCCCGTCGTCCGCTTCCTCATCCTCATGTCCTTCGCCAACGCCTTCTTCGGCGGCGCCCACCTCATCCTTATGCCCGCCGTCGCGTCGGACGTGCTCGGCGTCGGACGCGACCTCCAAGGCTGGCTGCTGGCGTCGGGCGGAGCGGGCGCGCTGAGCGTTACGCTCGTCGTGGGCACGCGCCGCCGCGTGCGCGCCCCCGCCGCCATGATCATCGGCGGCGCTACGCTCTACGGACTCCTCCTCGCCGCCTTCGCGCTCACCGCCGAATGGGTCGGCTCCTACCCCCTGGCGCTCGTCCTCGTGCTGGCGATGGGCGTAACCCAATCCGCCTATATGATCACCATCATGAGCTCGCTGATGATGGCCACGCCCGACCATATGCGCGGGCGCGTGTTGGGCGTGTTCGGCATCACCTACGCGATGCTGCCGCTGTCTGGACTTCAAGCGGGCATCTTAGCCGAGTTCATCGGCGTGCCTATGGCGCTCGCCATCGGCGGCTTCATCGTCTCCTTCATCGCCGTCGCTTTCGCCGCCGCAAATCCCAAGATACGCGCCCTGGGCCGCCAACAGCCCGAACCGCAGGCCGCGGCGGTGGGGTAGGGCGCCGTGACCGCGAGTATTCAGCCCGGTGCCATGGACGCCCACTGCGCGTTCCGCGACCCCGCTCGCGCCCAATCCCTCCCTGGCGCCGCGCCCGAGCCTGACGCGGCCTTCCTCCCCGGCCACCTCGCCCCGCTGCTGGAGGCGAGCGGCGTCGAGCGCGCCATCGTCGTGCAGACGCATCCGCCGGACGAGGAGGGCGACTGGCTGCTAGACGCGGCGGGCGCCGCCCCGTTCGTTGCGGGCGTTGTCGCGTGGCTCGACCTCGCCTCGCTTGACGCGCTCGCCCGCCTAGAGAGCCTTGCCCGCCATCCCAAGCTCAAAGGTGTCCGGTGCGACGCGGAGCGCGAGGTCGCCAACGATTGGCTCCTGCGCGACGACCTGCAGCCCGCTCTACGCGCCCTCGCCGAGCGCGAACTGACGCTAGACCTGGCCGTCTCAACGCGCCATCTGCGCCGACTGCCGGAGTTGGCCGCACGCTACCCGCGCCTGCGGTTCGTCATCGAGCATATGGCGCGTCCGCGCGTGGACTTAGGGCAGACGGAGCCATGGGGCACGATGATGCGCGCCGCCGCCGCCTGCCCCAACGTCTGGTGCAAGGTCTCCGGCCTTCTGACGCCGGGCGTGAGCGTGCGCGCCCAAACCGCGCGCCTGCGCTCCTTCGCCGCGCCCCTGGTGCGAACGTTCGGGTTCGAACGCCTGATGTTCGGCAGCGACTGGCCCGCAAGCGCCCAAGCTGCTCCCTACGACCAAACGCTCGCGGCGGCTATCGAAGCCGTCGGCCCCGCCTCCGACGCCCAACTCCGTCGCTTCCTCGGCGCCGCAGCCGCCGAGTGCTACCGCCTGGACTAGCGCCGCCTACCGCGATGCGGGCGTGGGCGGCGCGTTCGGCGACGCCAGGAACTTCCGCACCGCCTCGCGCTCCTCCTCCGTCTCCGGCTTCTCCGGGCGGCGGTGCCCCCACATCGAGAAGCGGTCGTGCTTCGTCACCTGCCAGTTGGCGTCGTCCACCGTCCGACCGCCCCAGCCGTACTCCACGCCGAACCCGCTGGGCGTCTCCATGTAGAAGGAGATCATGTGGTCGTTGGTGTGGCGGCCCAGGCGCTGCGTGATCCACACGCCCTGCTCGTCCGCGATGTCGTAGGCGCGGCCAACGTCGTCGATCGAGTTCAGCTCGATCATGAAGTGGCCGATGTGCTTGGCCGACGGGCGGTTGGACACCACCGCCGTGTGCTCGCGCGGGTTGCAATGGAAGAAGCGCTCGACGCCGTCCGCGCCCGCGTCGCTGGGCTTGAAGCCCAGACACTCGGTGAGGATCTGCACCACTCGCTCGAAGTCCTCCGCCCGCTCCGGCGCGAGCCCCACGTGGCCCAGGCCCAACTCGCCCGTCTTGAACCCGGTGATGGGACGGCCGGGGCTGAAGGGGCGCTCGAACAGCACGTGCGGGCCGACATAGACCTCCATGTTCAGCCCGCTCACCTCGAACTTCACCATGTCGGAGACGTGGCGGTTGGCCAGCTCCTCCGGCGTAGCTTGGGAGTACTCCACGCCTGCCGCCAGCAGCTTCACCTTCACCTCCTCGTACTGCTCGCGGTTGGGCGTCTGCCAGCCCACGTAGAGCATGTCGTCGGCGCCTGACGGCGCGAGCGCCACCCGGTGATGGTGCTCGTCCATCCGCAGGTACACCGTCCCGTCCTCCGCGTGCTCGATAGCCTCCATCCCCAGCACGTTCGTGGCGAACTCCTCCCAAGCGTCCACGTCGCTGACGCCCAATCCCAGGTAGCCGAGTTGCGATACTGGCATGGCTCTACTCCTTGCTTGCGCGGTGTCTCGTGGTCAGGCTAAGCATACTCCCAATCGCGAGGGTAGGGTAGGATGCGCGCACTAGGAGGAGGCGCCCTATGCACAGCGACGCGGCGACCGTTGAAGACTACCTGGCGGAACTCCCTCCCGAACGGCGCGAGGCCGTCGAGCGCGTGCGCAACCTCGTCTTGGAGCGCCTGCCCGACGGCTACGAGGAGTGCATGCAGTACGGCATGATCAGCTACGTCGTGCCGTGGGAGACCTACTCCACTACCTACAACGGCCAACCCCTCGCCTACGTCTCGCTCGCCTCGCAGAAGCGCCACATGGCGCTCTATCTCAACAGCGTCTACGCCTATCCCGAGCAAGGCCGCGCTTTCGAGGAGCGCTACCGCGCCTCCGGCAAGCGCCTCGACATGGGCAAGTCGTGCGTCCGCTTCAAGCGCGTGGACGACCTGCCCCTCGACGTCATCGGCAACACCATCGCCCAAACCTCCGTCGCCCAGTTCGTCGCCACCTACGAAGACGTGCGTCTCAACCGCCGCCGCTAGGCGTCGCGCCGTCGTTCCGTCTCCCCTATCCGTCGTTCCTGCGGAGAGCCTGCCCCGTACTTGATACAGGGCAGGAACCTCGACGCGCCACTTCCCAATCCGCAAGACTCGCCTCTTCACGCGGGGAGTGCCGAGGGGGGGCCCGCCCCTCGGCTGGGGGCGTGGGGGTATCCCCCACAAGAGGTTTTAATTTCTTGGGGGTGGGGAGACAGAGTAGTTGCGCAAAGGTCTCCGAAGCTTGTCCCCGCGAAAGCGTGGAGCGGGAATCTCGCCTCGATTCGGGCGGGGGCAGGGCACTGCTCCCTTCCTTCGTAGGGACAGGCTTCAAACCTGTCCCCGCGCCCCCATTGCTTCCTAGTGGTACAGTACGCTCACCTTCCGCAGGAGGCCGCTCCGATGGTCGCCACCAAGAAGTACAGCATCATCGACGCCGAGACTGGCGCCCTCGACCGCCGCATCTTCGTCGACGAGGCCATCTACCAAGAGGAGCTCGAGAAGATATTCGGGCGCGCGTGGCAGATGATCGGCCACGTCTCGCTCGTCCCCAACCCCAACGACTTCTTCCACACCTATATGGGCGAAGACCCCGTCATCCTCACCCGCGACAACACCGGCCAACTCCACGCCTTCCTCAACATGTGCCGCCATCGCGGCAACCGCATCGTGCGCGCCGACGAAGGCAACGCCAAGAACTTCATGTGCACCTACCACGGGTGGACGTTCTCCAACGACGGGCGCTTGGAGCACGTGCCCGGCGTCTCCGAGGCGTACTACGACGACCTGCCGGTGGACGAGCTGAGCCTGGTCGAGGCGAAGGTGGACGTGTACGCAGGCATCGTGTTCGCGACGTGGGATCACGAGGCGCCGAGCCTCGAGGCGTACCTGGGCGACGCGCGCTGGTACCTGGACACGGTGTTCAACCGGCGCGACGGCGGCACAGTGGCGGTCGGCCCGATGAAGTGGCTGGAGCCGTGCAACTGGAAGACGCCGGTGGACAACTGCTCCGACAACTACCACACCGTCGTAACTCACCTCTCCAGCGCCATGGCCTACGAGAAGTACAACGGGCGACCGCGCACCACCCACGCCCAACTCTTCACGCGCCCCCACAAGCACATGTTCGTCAACGGCCACGGCCTCACCGTGCGCGAGGTGGACGACGACACGCCCCGCGACCGCGCAGGGATGACCGACGAGAACCGCCACGTCTTCTACGAGCACCACCGCGCGACGATGCCCGAGGTCGAGCGCCGCCTCGGCCGGCGCCGCGCCCACGAGGTGCAGCTGACGAACCACAGCCTCTTCCCCAACGGTGTCCTCGGCTTCCGCCTCGCCCTGCCGCGCGGCCCCCTGATGACCGAGTTCTGGCACTTCGCCGTCTACGAGAAGGACGCGCCGGAGGTGGTACGCCACGGTACACAGAAGGGCAGCGGTCAGAACAACGGCGCCGCCGGCCTCTTCGAGCAGGACGACATCGACAACTGGCGCCAGGTCAGCATGTCCGCGCTCAGCCCCCTCGCCCGACGCTACGCCCAAGACCTCTCTATGGGTGTCGGCCACGCCACCGACAACCACCCCGACTACCCAGGCCGCGTCTCCGAGCGCTACATCTCCGAGAGCAACCAGCGCAACTTCTACCAGCGCTGGGAGGAGTTCATGAACGCCGACTCCTGGGCCGACATCCCCCTAGACCCCATCACCGCCGACTTCGAAGGCGCCGCAGGGATGAACGGGTAGGGTAGGGCGTGTCAATATGCGTGACACCCCCTTGTTGACACGCCCGGCCGCATCGCCAACAATCGGCGCACTACGCTCCAGGAGGCCCGCGTGACTACGGTGCTCGCGCCCAGGCAGACCGAGTCAGCCCCCCTCACAGCCTTTGAGTCGATTACCCCGGATACCTCCATTGAGAGCCTGAATCTCAACTGGCGGGAGCGCGACCTCCCCCAGAGCCTTCGCACCAAGCACGTCCACGCCCTCCATCCCTACCTAGGCAAGTTCGTCCCCCAGCTGGTCGAGATATTCCTGAGGAAATATCGGCCGGAGCATGTGCTTGACCCCTTCGCCGGGTGTGGGACGACCCTTGTGGAGGCCACGGCCTTTGGCGTCCCCAGCGTCGGCACGGACATCTCCGCGTTCAACTGCCTGCTCACCAGCGTGAAGACCCACCGCTACGACCTAGCGGCGCTGGAACAGGAAGTGGTCGGCGCACTGGACGAGGCATTCTCCTCTGATCAGTTCCGCTTTATGGAGGGTAGGGCGGAGTACAAGCGGAAGTCCTACCTGACCGAGTGGTTCGCCCCTGAGGCCCTGGCGGCGCTCACGCAGTACCGGCTCGCCATCAGGGGCAAGAAGTACGAGGACGTGTTGAAAGTCATCCTGTCGCGGGCGGCGCGTTCCGCGCGTCTGACAACTCACTTCGACCTGGACTTCCCCAAGCGTCCGCAGATCGAGCCCTACTACTGCTACAAGCACAGCCGGACGTGCAGTCCCACCAGGGACGCGAGGCGCTTCCTCGAACGCTACAGTATCGATGCCTTGCGCCGCATCCGGCAGTACGCCGAGGTACGCCGCGATGTCGAGTCGCGCATCGAGTGCGCCGATGCTCGCAGCTTCCAGTATCCCGAGGCCGACCTAGTTATCACCTCGCCGCCCTACGTCGGCCTCATTGACTATCACGAGCAGCACCGCTACGCCTACGAACTCTTGGGCATCGAAGACCAGTCCGACGCGGAGATCGGCGCGGCGAAACGGGGCGTCTCACAGGGCGCGCAGGCCGCCTACGTTGACGATATGGTCGCCGTCTTCCGGAACGTCGCTTCCTCCCTCTCGCCCAGCGCACGGGTCGTGGTCATCGTCCATGACCGCCGCAACCTCTACCACGGAATCGCCCAACGCGCCGGATTCCGCATTGAGCACGAACTGCGCCGTCTCGTGGACAGGCGCACCGGCCGCCGGGCAACCCAGTTCCACGAGAGCGTATTCGTGTGGAGAGCCGTATGAGAGACACCACAAGGGATACGATTCGAGCTATCTTGGCAAGCTTCTATGCCAAGAATGCTCCGAAGATGAAGAGATGGACAGCTGAGAATATCCGTGTCAGCTACCCGTTCCATAGGCTGATGTTCGATGACGAGGCCATCGTCGCAGCAAGGGTGGAGCGCAGCATCGTGACCTCGATGGGGTCCAGCCTGTTTCGCAGCCTGGGCGCTGCCGTCGCCCGTGACCGGTACGAACTGGTGTATACGGAGCACGACATCCGTGGACAACTGAACGACGCTGCCTGTAATATGCTGGAACAGATAGTCACAGAACTCCGCACACCTGTGAGAACGCGAGCTTATGAAAGGGCTCCGGATCATCAGCGTGAAATGAACGAAGTGCTCGGCTCGCTCGGTGGTGGCCTCTCGGAGAGAATCGTTAGAGCGGACCTCTACATTGAGGACTTTGACGGCGGACCGTTGTTCATTGAATTGAAAACACCCACGCCCAATCTTGACATGGCGGCTGAATCGAAGAGGAAACTACTCTACTATCTTGCGATGCAAGCAAGAAGCAACGCCCTGGCACAAGGGTTCGTGGGTTTGACCTACAACCCTTTTGGGACAAGGGATGCCTACGCCCATAACTTCACCAAGCAATTACTAGATATGGAGCGCCAAGTTCTCATTGGTCCTGAGCTATGGGATATGATAGGCGGGGAGGGCGCTTACACTGAGCTCATCGCCTTAGTTGAAGAGGTGGCTGCCTCAATGCGTGCTTGACGCGCCCAGCCAACCCCCGCCCTTTCAGGAGACCACAGGCTTATGAAGGCAAAACCAAAATACCGTAAGCGGCTCGAAGGTGTGATTGACCTCCTCAACAGGCTTGCTGAACCAGAGTTGGTCAAGCTGGACGACCAGACCGAGACGAAATCTATAAGAAGGACGCCAGGGCCTCCAATGGTTCCAGACGCAAGCGCCTGCCTGGGTAGTCCGCCGCCCCTCCTTCCCTCGTTCGCGTAAGATGCGCGGCGCTATGGTGCTCGACCCCTTCCCCGCCACGCCCGAGCTGTTGACCGCCGACGCCCTCTCCGCACTGCTGGGCGTGCCCGTGGCGTCGTTCGCGTTCGACCGGAGCGGCATCACGGCGGGCTTCTTCGGCGACGTAGCGCGGCTGCGCGTCGCCTACGCCGACGGAGCCGCCGCGAGCCTGCCCGAGCGGATGATCGCCAAGTTCCCGAGCCCCGACCCCGGTGCCTTCCAGGTCGGCCTCGACCGCGGCTACTACGACCGCGAGGTCACCTTCTACCGCGACTACGCGGCGGACTGCGGCCTGCGCGCGCCCGCGTGCTACGGCAGCGCCGTCGACCGCGAAAGCGGCGGCGCCGTGCTGCTGCTGGAAGACCTCTCCGCGATGCGCCTCGCCGCCGAGCGCCGCGCCCCGCAAGACGCCGCCGCGCTGCTGACGCGCCTCGCCGCCTTCCACGCCCGCCGCTGGGACAACCCCGCGCTCGGCGCGCTGCCGTGGCTGCCGTCGGCCAACTCGGGCGCCGAGCGGTTCGCGCGCGACTTTCCCATCGCATGGCCGACCATCCTGCGCGTGCTGGGCGCCGACCCGGCCGGGCCGTTGGCGGGCTTGGGGGCGGCGGTCGCCCAGCGCCTGCCGAGCATCAAGGCGGCCATCGCCGAGCCACCGCAGACCTTCCTGCACGCCGACCTGCGCGTCGAGAACATCTTCTTCGACGACGCGGGCGTCCCCGCCATCGTCGATTGGCAGCACTGCCGCCGAGGCCGCGCCGCTGTCGACGCCGCCTCCTACCTGTTCGGCATGGGCGCCGAGCTGACCGAGGCGCAGGAGGCGGCGCTGCTCGCCGACTACCACGCGGCGCTGACCGCGTCGGGCATCACCGGCTACGCGCTCGACCAATGCACGCGCGACTACCGGCTGGCGATGGTCGACCGCTTCGTCAGCGTCGGCTCCACCTTCGCCGCCGTCGCCCCCGAACGCCCGGGCGGACAGGCGGCGGTCAAGTACCTCAACGAATGCGGCCTGCCCACCTTCCTGCGGATGGTCGAGGCCGCCGGCATCCAGTAGCAAGCGGCGCGCGCCCGCAAGGAGGAGCATATGGAGAAGCAACGCAGACACTACCCCGACATCGCGCCCACCGGCCCGACACACGTCCGCGCCGTCCGCTGCGGCGACTTCCTCTTCACCTCCGGCTGCACCGCGCTCAACACGCCCGCGCAGGGCGGCACGCTGGTCGAGCAGTCGCGCGCCACCCTCGACAAGATCAAGCGCATCGTGGAGAGCGAGGGGCGCGCGATGAGCGACGTCGTCAAGCTCACCACCTACGTAACGCGCATGCAGGAGTACCGCGAGACGGAGGACGCCATCAACGCCGTCTGGGCGGAGTTCTTCGAGGGCGACTACCCCGCCAACACCCTCGTAGGCGCCGCCGAACTAGCCCACCCCGGCCTCGACATAGAGGTCGAGGTCATCCTCGCCTTCTAACCCTTTCGTTCGCCCACGCACACGGTAGGGGCAGGTTTCAAACCTGTCCTCTTACGCCGTTATCCCGTTCGCCCTGAGGGGAATCTAAGGGCGCCTTCTTCTCCGTCGTTCCCGCCTCGTTCCCGCCGCTCCTCCGTCGTTCCCGCGGAGGCGGGAACCTCGACGCGTGGCGCCTCGCAACCACAAAGCCCGCCCCGACGATAGGCGGCGCGGGGATGGGGCATTGCGCAGCGGACGGATGTCATCGGGGCACGGGGGCGCCGCACGCCTCCGCCCCTGTGCGCTGGGCGCCTCTTCACGCGGGGAGTGCCGAGGGGCGGCCAGCCCCTCGGCTGGGGGCGTGGGGGTGTCCCCCACAAGAAACTTTTTTATCTCATTGGGCAGTGGGAGGGGGCGGTGGGACTGCACCACCACCGCCCGAATCGAAACGATATTCCCGCGAAAGCGGAAATGACGCGCCCACCCCCAACTGCTCCCGCAGGAACCCCTGCATGATCTCCGTCGAGCGCGGCGTTACCCAATGCCCCATCCCGCCGATGACGTGCAGCTCCGTGTGGATGCCCGCCTCGTCGTAGGCCGTCATCGACTCCACCATGCTCTCCCACGCCTGCGCCGGATCCTCGATGCCGCTGATGCCGCACGTCGGCGTCTTGCTCGCCGCCTCCGCGAAGAAGCGCTGCCGCTGCTGCTTGCGCTGCGCCAGCGAATCGGGCGAGAACAGATAGCCGCTGTGCGCCACCAGCGCCGCCAACGGCGTGCTCCGGCGCGGCACGACGTTCAGCCCCACGATGCACCCCTGCGAATGGCCGACCACCGCCCCGCGCGACTCCTCCACCCCTAGCTCCCGCGCGCACTCCGCGATGAATGCGTTGATCGGCTCCGCAATCGCGTACAGCCCCTCGATGCGCGTCCGCTCCGAGTAGCGGTTGTACCACATGTAGCAGCCCGTCGCGTCGAAGTCCGGCGGCCGGTTCGACTTCGGATCGTTCGCCGCGTCGTACTGGAAGGGCGCGTTCGGCGCGTAGAACGCCGTTCGCGGCAGCGCCTCCGCCAGGTCGTCCGCCAGCCCCATCATCGCCGCCCCGTTCGAACTCAGCCCATGCAGCAGCACCACAAAGCTGTCCGCCGCCTTGCCCGAAGCCGTCCCCCGCCGAGGCCCATCCAACGCACCCTTGCCCCCACCATACCCCATCCGTTCGCCCTGAGGAAACTCGAAGGGCGCCCCGGCGCGCACGCCCTTGCCCGGCAGGGTAGGGGGCGCCACGCCGTCCGTCTCTTGACGCTGCCTCACCCCGCGCCTACCCTGTGCGCCGCTGCCCCCGCGCGAGGGCGTCACACCTCACCCTCCGCGCGCAAGGAATCCCTAGCCCCATGACCACCGACCCGCAACCCAACGAGGAGCGCCCCTGTTGGTTCGTCGAAACGAATTTCATAGGGGTCAATGGCTGGGCTGAGCGATTCCTGCGACAAGGTATCGTCAACCAGGATGCCCGCTACGAGGACATGGTGAAATCCATGCAGCGTGGAGACCGTATCGCCGTGAAATCCACCTTCATCCAGGAGCACGAACTCCCCTTCAAGTACGAAGGAGTTCCCATTCCGGCTATGGAAATCATTGCCATAGGGACGGTTACCAGGAACCCGGGAGACGGAACAAGCCTCGGAGTAGAATTGGTTCGCCGAAACTTTCCTCAAAATTGGTACTTCTACACGAACTCTAGCGCTATTTGGGAAGTCTCTCCGAATTCTGGAGAATGGATGAAAGATGCGCTAATTCGTTATACCTTCGAAGGTGAACGTCAAGACCATGACCATTTCTTACAGGAATGGAACACGGAAAGGATAAATCCATGGGACTCGTTCGTCGCTCGTGCGCAAGCCTATCTTGGTACAGGGAAACTAGGCGAAGACGAGGTTGACTACAAGCTCCGCATAGCGAAGCTACTCTCACCGATACGCCAAATACTGTTGGAATCGCCAACCAGTGACTGGCAAAACCAACTCAAGATCGCTCTTGAGAATGGAGACAACAACCTTATTGATCGCCGCTTTAGCTTGCCGCCATTCACTGACTGGCTTCACGAATACTCGAACGATGCGCTCGAGGCATTGAAATCACTATGGAAACTTCCTGAGCATGAGACGATAGAAGAAAAAGTTCAGGCGTTTGCAGATCAAATCACTGCATTTATGCAAAACGGAAGACCGATATCGCCTGGCGTACGGGCAAACATCATCTCGGTCCTGCTTATGGGTATAAGCGCCGCGAATTACCCGCCATACCAGGCGACCCCGTTCAAGTGGGCTTATAAGCAAACAGGCTATCCTGCGCAACCGATGGGCGCCTCTGCCGGAGAACAGTACTCCCATGCCTTGCGCTTCCTTGATCAATTCATTGAAGAAGCTGACAAGCGCGGCGTTCACCTGCGCCATCGCCTTGACGCACAATCGGTTGTCTGGGCGCTCCACGGTGGCCGCGATGAATCGGATCCGCCTCTACCTCCGACGCTCCCACCCGTAGTGGAGCCCGACCTCCCGGCGCTCGCTGCTCGCCTCTACTACCCCGACGCCTCCTTCCTGGAGAAAATCCGCTCGCTCCTCGAAGACAAACGCCAGGTCATTTTCCAAGGCCCGCCCGGCACCGGCAAGACCTTCGTCGCCCGCGCACTCGCAAAGCACCTTGCTGGCTCGACGGGCAGCGTGGAGCTCGTCCAGTTCCACCCCTCCTACGCCTACGAGGACTTCATCCAGGGCTACCGGCCCTCGCTCACAGCCAACGGCCAGCCCTCTTTTGCGTTGAGGGATGGGCCGCTGCTGCGGGCGGCGAAGGCCGCGAGAGGCGAACCGGACGCCAAGCACTACCTCATCATCGACGAGATCAATCGCGGCAACCTCGCCAAGGTGTTCGGCGAGCTCTACTTCCTCCTCGAGTATCGCGACGAAGCGATACACCTCCAATACGCGGAGGACTCGGACGACCGATTCTCTCTGCCGCCCAACCTCTACATCATTGGGACGATGAACACCGCCGACCGCTCCATCGCGCTGGTCGACTTGGCGCTGCGCCGCCGCTTCGCCTTCGCCGAGTTCGACGTGCGCGAGGAACCGGTAAAGGGTTTGCTCGGCCGCTGCCTCAAGAAAAACGCGTCCGGCATGGAATGGCTAGCTGATGCGGTCGACCACGCCAACGAGCTGCTGAGCGACCGCCAAGCCGCCATCGGCCCCAGCTACTTCATGCGCCAGGGCGAGATGACCGAAAATCGCGCCAAGCTCATCTGGCAGCACGAAGTTCTGCCGTACATCGAGGAGCGCCTCTACGGAGAGGAGGGTGTGCGGGGCAAATTCGCCTTCGACAAACTGAAGAATCAGCCCGCGCCGACCAACGACCAACCAGACATCGGCGCGACTGAGAGTGAGGACGACGACACGAGTGATGCGCAAGTTTGACCTTAAAGAGCACTGTTCGAAAGAGGAGCGTCTCAACGCCTCTGAGCGGGCAGTGCTAGTGGGGCATGCCCGCGCTCTAGACCTTTCGATTACGCCCACTTCTAGCGAAGACACCTATATTCTTCGGCCCGGCTCCACCGTCGGCGCCGTCGAGATTGACGGCCTCTCCGTCCGCATCGAGCCGAAGATAGGCATCACCCAACTTCTCTCCATCGCCTGCTACGCCATCGACAAGGTGAAATTCCAGCCGACCGACTTCGACTTCCCTGAGCATCCTGCACTCTCCGACGCGCTGGCAATCGCCCTTGAGCGCGCCGCGCGCTACGCCTTCGCGCGCGGCCTGCTCCACGGCTACCGCACGGAGGAAGAGGCGCTCCACACCGTCCGCGGCCGCATCCGCTTCGACGATCAGTTGCGGCGCAGGTTTGGCGTCCCGCTCCCCGTCGAAGTCCGCTACGACGAGTTCACCGACGATATCCCAGCTAACCGGGTGATCAAGGCGGCGGCGCGCAGGCTCGCCGGGATGCGCCTGCGTTCGGACAAGGCGCGCGTCGGCTTGGGCTGGATAGCAGCGATGCTGGACAATGTCTCCCTTCGAGAGTACGCCCCCAACGATGTGCCAGACATCACGTTCGACCGCCTCAACGCGCACTACCGCGCCGTAGTCGCCCTCGCGCGCCTCGTCCTGCAACGCAACGCCTTCGAGGCCGCCCGCGGCGCCGTCCGCGCCTCCGGCTTCCTGATGGACATGAACGAGGTCTTCCAAGGCTTCGTAACCGTCGCCCTCCGCGATGTGCTTGGTCTCACCGAGCGCGAGTTCGGCGAGTACAACGTTGGCACGCTCGACGAAGAAGGAGAGAGCGGGCGCCTGAGGCCCGACCTCGTATGGCGCGGCGGCGCGCGCGATATCTTCGTCGGCGACGCGAAGTACAAGAACATCACGGGCGAACGCGTCCCCAACACCGACCTCTACCAACTCCTCGCCTACACGACAGCCCTCAACCTGCCCGGCGGCCTTCTTATCTATGCAAAGGGCGAGGCGGACGCCGCTGCCTACACCGTCAGGAACGCTGGCAAACGCCTCGAAGTCGCCGCCCTCGACCTGGAGGGCACGCTTGACGACGTGCTCGCCCGCATCGCCCGCATCGCCGAGGACGTGCGCCGCCTCGCGGGCAAAGCGCCTTCCGTCCGCCTTGCGTCATAGGGGCAGGTTTCAAGCCTGTCCTCCCTTCTCCCTCTCCGTTCGCCCTGAGGGAACTCGAAGGGCGCTCCGTGTGCTAGGGTAGGGCGCGCTATGCCCCGCGTCAGCATCATCCCCGGCATGCGCTACGACGACGCCTTCGCCGCCATCGACTGGCTCTGCGCGGCGTTCGGCTTTCAGCGCCACCTAGTGGTGCCCGACGACGCGGGCGGCGTCGCCCACGCCCAACTCACCCTCGGCGAGGCGATGATCATGCTCGGCTCGACGCACGAGAGCGCCCACGACAGCCTCCTCAAGCAGCCGCGCGAGGCGGGTGCCGTCACCCAAAGCCCCTACGTCGTCATCAGCGACATCGACGCCCATTACGAGCGGGCGCGCAAGGCGGGCGCGGAGATCGTCTTCGAGCTGGAAGAGCAACACTACGGCGGCAAGCTCTACTCCGCCCGCGACCCCGAGGGCCACCTATGGAACTTCGGCTCCTACGACCCGTGGGCGGAGCAGCACAGCGAGGGGTAAGCCGATGGTCATCGACTTCGACGGCGTCAACTACCTTGCGGTCTTGGCTGCGGTGGTGCTCAACATGGCGCTTGGCGCGCTGTGGTACTCGCCGCTGCTGTTCGGCAGGCCCTGGATGGCCGTTCACGGCTTCACCGAGGAGAGCATCAAGGAGTCCGGCGGCGCGGGGACGGGCTACGCGGTGAGCGTCATCGTCTCCGTCGTGCTCGCGTTCGCCGTCGCCCTGCTCGCGGAGGCCGCCGGCACCGACACGGCGGTTGACGGCCTGCTCCTCGGCCTGCTGCTCGGATTGGGGTTCGTCGCCACGACCGTCGGCGTCAACTACGTCTTCGAGTCCAGACCGCGCAAGCTCTACCTCATCAACGTGGGCTACCCCGTCGTCTCCATCGCGTTGATAGCCCTGCTCATCGGCGCCTGGCAGTAAGGGTGCCGCGTTCCTGCTCCTTAAGCACGCGCGCCAACCACCCGCCCACGGGCATGAGCCGCTTCCGAACCGGATTGACGCCCAGGAATGCGCCCTCCAGCGCCAGCGCCCCCAGCAACGCCGCCGACCCTTCCTCGTTGAACAGCACTTGCGTAGTGATTTCGCGGCCGCCTACGCGCACCCACGCATGGCCAACGTCCATCTCCCGCGTTTCGCCGTCGGCGAACTCGAACCCTTGCTTCCACGCCGGCTCCACGCCCAGCCCGCGCAGCAGCGACGCGGGCGCGGAGACGATGGACGCGCCGGTGTCCACGAGCGCGTCCACCGTCGCCCACCGCTCGCGGTCCAGCCCGCCTATCGCTATCTCAGTGCTGAACGTGCCCATCGGCCTACCTTCCTACCCGCCGGTCTTTCCGCCATCGTAGCGCTCTCCGCGCTGCGAGGGTAGGGGCGCGTGTCACGTCTGCGCCACGCTCAGTCAGAGCGAAAGGGATGCCAGTCCCCGCTACCGCACCTGCCCCGGCGTGTCGACGAACTTCACCTCGTACGCCTCCATCGGCGGGCGCGGCGTCCAGTTGCCCTCGCGCGGCTGGATGCCCCGCGCGTGCTTCGACACCAGCATCCGCCACTGCGTCAGCGCGTAGTCCGGCTTGTACATCCGCTCGCGCCGCCACCAGCCCTCCCGCCGGTAGGCGTGGTGTATCTCCGCGCGCCCGAACGCGTCGAAGTTGTTGAACCCCTCCACGCCCGAACCCGGCGTCGACCACACCAGCGGCCCCCACTTCTCCTCGCACTCCGCGTGGAACCGCTCCTCGTCCTCATCCGTGTCCACGTAGGCCGCCTGGAGGATCGTGTACATGTGGTGGTCGGCGTCCACCGGCACGTACCACTCGTAGTGAATCATGCTCGGCTGCGGGAATCCGATTCCCTCCATCGTGCACGGCATGTACCACGCGCCGCCCCCGTACTCGCCGCCCACGATGTCCGCTGAATAGTTCTGCGGCGGGGGCGCCGCCTCTGTCGCCGCCTTGGCTTGGAGGCGCTGCCCCTCGATCTCCGCCTCCCACACCAGCGTGAACTGCGTGTGCTGCAGGATGATGCCCTTCGTCCGCCCTTCGCGCTCCTCCACTTTGATCTGATCCTTCGTCGCCGCGTAGAAGCCCAGCGGCACGGGGAAGTAGCCGCGCTGCACGATGTCCGACCCCCGATGCCCGTACACGTGCCCCGGGTCGAAGCCGTTCTCCACAGCGGGCCGCCAGTTGCACGGGATGAGCACGCGCACCAGCGGATGGAACGCGATGCGCCGCTCCCCCCGCACCGCCTTCATGAACTCCGGCGGCAGGTCTTCGTCCGGCGACACCGGCTCGCCGTCGCCGATGTAGACGAAGATGGCGCGGTTCATCTCGCGCACGTGGTACGACTTGATCGACGCCTTGCCGATGATGGCGCCGCCCGGCTCGCTGATGACCTGCACGAGATTGCCGTCCCGCCAGTCGTAGGTGAACCCGTGCAGCCAGCACGTGATGGTGTTCTTCGTGTAGCACTCCGGCTGCGCCGAGAACGCCACGCCCCGGTGCACGCACCTGTCCTCTACGCAATAGACGACGCCGTCGATGCGCTTGAAGAGCAGCCGCTCCCCGCAGATGGTCGCCGTCTGAATCTCACCCTCCTTCAGCTCGTGGCTGAACAGGGCGGGGTACCAGTAGTTGCGCAGCCCCATCTCCGCGTCGATGTAGCGCTCCCACGGCTTCTGCCGCTCATACGCCTCGACGCTCTCCCCCAACTGAGCCTCTTCCGTCTCGCGAGACAGTTCCTTGACCATCGCGACCCCCTAGCGGCCAATCTCGTGGCCAATGCTGCGCCGCCCCGCCGCCCAAGTCAAGACGCCCTCTCCGATGCCCACGTACCCTCTTCCGTCGTTCTGCGAAGGGAGACCTTTGCGTAATCCCGGGCCTCTTCACGCGGGGAGTGCCGGGGGGCGGCCAGCCCCTCGGCTGGGGGAGTAGCGGCGTGGTTACGCAAAGGTCTCCGAAGCTTGTCCCCGCGAAAGCGGGGAGCGGGAATCTCGCTTCGATTCGGACGGGCAGGATGGCGCTGATGCGGCGCTGGCGCGCACGCCGCTGCCGAACCCATTCGCGAAACGAAGCGTGATAGAGTGATAGGCTAGGGGACGCCCGCCGATGAAGCCGCCAACCCAACAGCACCGGGTGGAGGAGCTTCGATTGACCTCGACCCAACGCAGGGAACCCGTAAACACCCCCTTGCCCTCCCCGTTCCCGGAGGGCTGGTACCTCGTCGCAACCCGCCAGGCCCTGCGAAAGGCGGGACTTATCCAAAAGACCTGGATGGGCGAGACCATCGTCGCCTGGCGCCAGGACGATGGTCGCGTCTGCGTCGCCGAGTCCACTTGCCCCCACCTCGGCTCCGACCTCGGCCCCGCCGCCGGAGGCCGCGTCCGCGCCGGACGCCTCGTCTGCGCCTTCCACGGCTTCGAGTACGACGCGGCCGGCCAATGCGTCGCCACTCCCTTCGCCGACCCGCCTAAGACCGCTCGCCTGCGCGTTTTCGAGACCCACGAGATTGCCGGCCTCATCTTCGCCTGGTGGGGCATCGACGGACGAGAGCCGCAGTGGAGCCTGCCCGACGACGCCCTTGAGCACGCAGGCTGGAGCGCCCTGGCGATCAAGACGCTCCGCTTCCCCGGCCATCCCCAAGAGACCACCGAGAACTCCGTTGACCTAGCCCACCTGCGCTACGTCCATGGCTACGACAGCGTGAGCCGCGCCGACAAACTGCTGGTGGACGGCCACTACCTCGAGAGCCGCTTCGACTTCAGGCGCACGCGAAGGCTCGGCAAGATCGCGCGCCTCACCTTCGACATCTCCGCCTACACGCGCATCTACGGCCTCGGCTACTCCTTCGTCGAGATACGCGAGCACACCATCGGCATGGACCTGCGCCTGTGGGTGCTCGCCACTCCCGTTGACGGCGAACTCATCGACATGTCCCTCGTTTCGCAGGTGCGGGAGATACGCGCCCCCAAGCGGCGTGTCGCCGGCCTCGGCTTCCTCCCGCCCAGGCTGCGCGCCCCCCTTATGAACAAGTTCATCAGCGCTATGCAGGAACGGGATGTCCGCCAGGACGTCGTCATCTGGGGCGCCAAGCGCTACCGCTCCCGCCCCCGCCTCGCCCGCTCCGACGGCGAGATTATGCCCTTCCGCGCCTACTGCGCCCAGTTCTACTCCGCTCCCCGCGACGACGTGGAGGAACGCCCCATTCCCAGCGCGCCCGACGCGGCTGTGCGCTGAACCTCCGAGGAGTGCTTCTATGGCCCGGATTCTCACCACGTTCAGTCGGCTGGTCACCGCCCGCCCGTACGTCACGATCCTTGTTCTCCTCATCGCTACGGTCGCCCTTGCCGCAGGCGCGCAGTTCCGCGCCCCTCCGCCTGAGACTAGGGCGACGCTGCCCCCGGACAGCCCCGTCACGCACGCTTTGGCCGAGATCGACCGCCTCTTCGGCGACTCCGGCGCCGCCAGCGTCGTAACGCTCATCTTCCGCGGCCAGACCCTTACCCCTGGCGGCCTCGCGCAGATGGACGCCCTCGTCAACGACATCGTGAGCGAACCGGACGTGGCGAGCCTGCTCGCGCCCGACGACCCCGTCGTCGCGCCCTCGGCGCTGGTCAAGGCCCTGCTCCAAACCGACAACCTCGCGTCGGTAACGCAGGCGCAGATCGACGCCGCCGACGGTCCTCCGGAGATTCTGGGCGCGCTCGCCGCGCTGACCGGAACGGACGAGGCGTCGCCATCGCCACCGTCCGCCTGCGCGATACGGGCGACGAGCGCGTCGCGGAAGCCGAGCGCAAGATTCACCGGCTCGCCGCCGAAGACGACGGCTTGCTGCGCGTCAGAAGCGTCTCCCCCATCATCACCGAGGACACCTACAAGAGAGCCACGGAAGAGGCGATGGCGCCTTTCATAGTGCTGGCGCTCCTGCTCATCGCGGGACTGCTCCTGCTTTTCCTGCGCACCCTCTCCGACCTTCTGCTCACGCTCACCGGGCTGCTCATCTCCATCGTCTGGATCGTCGGAGCGGAGGGTTGGCTCGGCCCCAACGCACTGGGCCTCACCGGGCCTCCCAACTCCCTCACCACGCTCGTTCCGGTCATCATCATCGGCCTGACCGTGGACTACGCCATCCAGATTGCCTCGCACTACCGCGAGCGGCGCGTCGCGGGCGATTCGGCGGCGACGGCCGCCCGCGATGGACTGCGCAACGTCGTCGTTCCCCTGATGCTGGCCGCCGTAACCACCGTCGTGAGCCTGCTGGCCAATCTCTTCTCTCCGATCGAGATTATCCGCGACTTCGGCGTCATCGCCGGGCTGGGCGTGGGCATGAGCCTCATCGTGATGCTCACGCTCCTTCCTGCGGGCCGGACGATCATCGACCGCAGGCGCGAGGCGCGAGGCGCGTTGAAGCCCGCGCGCCTCATCGCCAACGCCTTGCCCGGCGTCGAGCGCGCGGCGGAGGCGCTGGGCGTCGCAGTCGCGCGCAGGCCCGCGCCCTACATCCTCGGCGTGCTTTTGGTGACCGTCGCCTTGGGCTATGCCGCCACCGGCCTCAAGTCGGAGTTCACCATTCGCGACATCCTGCCCAGGGGCAGCGACCTGATGAACGACCTGGACACGCTCGACGCCGCCGTCGGCGGCTCAACCGAAGTGGCGAGCCTCCTCATAAAGGCGGAGGCGACCGAGACCCGCACGATGCTCAACCTCGCCGACCTCACTGACGCCTTCAATGACGACCTCCGCCGCCCCCGCGTCGTGGCCGGGCCCATCCGCGTCTCCTACGAACTGCTCCTGCTCGACTGGGCTACCGACAGCGGTCGGCCGGGCGACAAGTACGACCCCGAGATCGCCGCCCTCTTCCGCCGCGCGTCCGACGGCGTGCAGCTCGACCCCGCCCTGATGCAGCAGATCATCGACCGCATGGAAGCGCTCGACCCCGCCGTCAGACGCGTCCTCGTCGACGACCCCAACGGCATCGACACCATGTTGGTTCAGTTCCAATCCTACTTCCGCGACCCCGGCGAGATACGAGACCTCCAACGCGACATCGACGCCCTCTGGGGCGGCCACGACAGCGACGTAACCGTCACTTCCGGCGGCATCATCTCCATCACCGTAACCGACGCGATCACCGAACGGCAGACGGCGGCCATCAGCGCCACCATCGCCGCGGCCCTCATCGTCCTCGCCCTCTTCTTCTGGGCGACGGCGCGCCAGCCCGCCCTCGCCGTCATCGCCGTCGGCCCCATCGTCCTCGTCCTCATCTCCGTGCTGGGCACGATGGCGCTCCTCGGCATCCCCTACACCCTCATCACCTCCATCATCACCGCGTTGTCCATCGGCATCGGCGTGGACTACACCATCCACCTGATCCACCGCTACCGCGAGGAGTTCACCCGCCTGCGCGACCCGGAAAAGGCGGCGGTGCGGACTCTCGCGACCACCGGCTCGGCGCTGCTGGGCTCGGCGCTGACCACCGCCATCGGACTTGGCGTGCTTGCCGCGTCGCCCCTCGCCGCGTCCCAGCAGTTCGGTGTCACCGCCGCCATCACCATCGCTTACTCGCTCATATTCTCCATCCTCGTCGTGCCGCCGGCGATGACCGTCTGGGGCGCCTACCAGAATATGCGCCTGCGCTCCATGGTGCAGCGCATGTGGGACGATCTGGATGAGGCCATCGATGACATCCACGAGCGCCGTGAACGCCAACAGCCAGACTCGCCGTAGGGAAGGAAGCCTATGCGCATCCGCAACCTATCCAAAGGGCTGAAGACCGCGTACCGCGGCTCGGACGTCCACCGCCGCGTGGAGCACTTCGACGGCTGGATGGACAGAGCGCGCGTCGAAGACGCTGGCCTGCCGGACTACGACCACGCCCAAACCGCCAAGGAGTACTACGACCTCTGCAGCGACTTCATGGTCTTCGGCTGGGGAGAGTCCCTCCACTTCGCGCCGCTGTCGCCCCACGAGAGCCTCGAGGACTCCAAGATCCGGCACCAGCGGCTGATGATTTCCAAGCTGGAATTGGGCAAGGGCATGACGGTCGTCGACGTCGGTTGCGGCATCGGCGGCCCCATGCGCCGTGTCGTCCGCGAGGCGGACGTCAATGTCGTCGGCGTCAACAGCAGCGAGGTTCAGCTGGAGAAGGCGAAATCGTTGAACGCTGAGGCCGGAATCGCCCACATGGTCGATTACCTCGCTTGCAGTTTTATGGACATGGGCGCCGTCGCGGACAACACGTTCGACCGCGGCTACGCGATCGAGTCAACGTGCCACGCGCCGGATAAGGCGGCCGCTTTCGCCGAGATATACCGCGTGCTGAAACCCGGAGCCCTCTTCTGGGGTCAAGAGATGTGCATGACGGACAAGTTCGACCCTAGCGACAACCGACGCCAGGCCATCAAGAAGGAGCTGATGCGCGGCATCGCGCTCAACGACATCGCGACCTATGACGAAGTGAACCGCGCGCTCGAAGCGGCGAATTTCGAGATTATCGAGGCGAAAGACCGCGCCGTCCATGAGAACGCGCCTACTACGCCCTGGTATGAGCCCATGGAAAGTCGGCGCGGCAGGCTCGGCAATGCGATGGTCACTATCCCTTTGGGGCGCAAGGTGTTTATGAGGGCGTCTAGGTTGGCCGAGACGTTGCGGATATTCCCCAAGGGGTCTACGGACGTCGTCGGCCTTCTAGATCGCACGGCCAAAGCCTACGTGGCGGGCGGCAAGGCCGGGATCTTCACGCCGTTGTACTGCTTCCTCGCGCGCAAGCCGCTCTAGTAAACGGGGAGCGCCNNTGGGGGCGTGGGGGGATCCCCCACAAGAAACTTTTTTATCTCTTCCATGAGTGAAAGGCGGGGCGGTGGAGGCGCCGCCCTCTTGTAGGGGCGACCGGCTATCGCCCTGCTACGACGCGGGAGCGGCGGCGGTGGGGACGGTGTGCGTCACGCGCAATTCGCGCCTGCGCTCGGCGATGCGGAACCGAAGCTTCTTGTTCGGCTTGAGCGAGGGAAGCGGGCTGATGCCCAGCTTGTAGTTCGCAGGGTGAAACTCAAGCGTGAAGTGGTGGGCGATCATCAGGACGTTCACCGCCAGCTGCAGCTCCATCTGCCGCGAGCCGAGGCAGGTGTGCGTGCCCAGCCCGTAGGGCGCGTAGCCGGGGCTGCGGTGCTCGCTCCGCGGCGGCAGGTAGCGGTCGATGTCGAACTTGTCCGGCTCGGGGAAGACGTCGGGCATGTAGTGCGCCGCCGTCTGCGCGACGTAGACGCGCGTTCCAATCGGCAATTGGTAGTCTTCGACTATGCACGCGTTCATCACGTTGCGCATGGAGATTGGCACGATGGGGTACATGCGCATGCACTCCATCAGGAAGCGGTGTGTTACGTCGATCGCCGCGGGAGTGAGGTCCTCAACGCCGGGGTCGCCGTTGTCGAACAGCGCATCGGCCTCCTTTTGGATCTTCGCGTACAGCTCCGGCTGCGACACCATGGCGTACATGGCGAAGGTCAGGGCGTCGCCCAGGTAGACACTGGCGATGATCGGCGCCGACAGGGCGAAGCGCAGATTCGACTCCGGCATGAACTGAGGGTCGCTGGCGTGCAGGCTGAGCAGGTCGTCCGCAAGGTCTCGGGGTTGCCCCGCCCGCTGAGCGGGTGTGTGCACGCTCTGCACGCGCTCTAGCAACACCTCGATGCCCTTGGCCCGGCGCCGCATGCTGGGCGTCTTCAGCATGAACTTGGGCATCATGCCCATAACGTGGACGATGAGCGCCCGTTCCTTGAACTTCATCAGGTCGTCCATCAGGTCTTGCGAGTCGACGCTGATGGACAACGGCGAGTTCTGCGCGTTAATCATCATCCGGCACGTAGTCCCCGCGCGCAGCGAGCTCCCGACCTTCCACTCCGTCATATGCTCCCGAGCAAGGCGGAACAGATTCTCCAACTGGCCTTCGAGCCTAGCCCGGGAGTAGCCCGACGCCATCGACTTCCGGTACCGGAAGTGATCGGCGCCATCCAACGAGGGCAGGATGCCGGCCGCCCCGTAGACCTTCTCGAACCCCGCCAGATAGTCCCTCGCCCGCAGGTACATGCGCCCGCGCCGGTGCACCCAGTGGTTGGTTTTCGGACCCGCCAGAAAGATCATCGGCTTCTGAAAGGGCGGGCGGATCTGGAACACCGGCCCGTACTCTCTCGCCAGATCCGCGAGGAGTGAAGGGATGCGGCCGCTGCGGAGATGCCGGTTGAACAACAACTTGCGCAGCGAAACCGTCGGAATCTTCTTCGACAGGGCGGAATGCTGAACCAACGAAACCGCAAGCGTGTTGGTGACCGCGCTGGCGATCGAGCGGCCGATCAGGTCCATCTTGCAGATAGCCTGGATGCGCTCTTCCGCCTCTTCGTCAAGCGGGAATATGAAGCGAAAGACATCACAAGTGTTGACCAAGCAGATAATGATGACATCTCTTGGAGAGGGAATCTCGCTCTCGAAGATCGCCTTGCTGATGCGCGCCTTGACGAACTGGATGGCGGAGTCTTCCGAGGCGCCGCCATACATCTCCGTTCGCCACGCAGAGCGCGCTAGTGTCCAGAATTCCCCTGAGTGGTGCTCTAGGATCTTCTTTTCCACCAGGCCGTCAAGTGTGGAATCGATGATTGCATCGGCGCGGGGAGCGAGCCGTTCGATCCAGTACTGGGCGTTCCTTTGCGGCTCGACTGCAACCTCATCTAAGATCGAATCCAGTAGGCGGTCGCCCGTCCGCGTTCGGTCCACCAAAAACAGCGATTGCACGTCTGTATCGATTCGTGATAGGAGGGAAAGCTCCGCAAGCGCGGCGCCCACGATTGCGCAGTTCAAATTCCAGCCAGGCACCTGATGGAAGTAGCCGCTCTCTTCGTTGAGCAGCATCAGAACCAGCTCTTCGGTCAGGCTGAGCTGCTGGGTTTCCGTCTCCCTTGTCGAGAGGCTCATCAGCCGTTCCTCCGTGCGCCTTATCGTAGCCCGCGCCGTTTGAACGCACTACACCTTACGCCAATGTATCCCGCCGCCCCGCGCCTGTCAACCGCGCACGCCCTCTCGCTCCCGTTCCCGTCCGCCATTTCGCGTTCGCCTTGCGGGTGTCCGCGGCCCTGCGGGAACTCGAAGGGCGAACGCCCCCGCCTTGCGCTCCGCCCCGCGCGCGCCGATGCTATCTCGCATCACCCAAGCGAGGACGCTATGACCGCCGCCTTTCTCACCCACGAACAACAGCAACTCGCGGAGCGCGCTGCCGCTCGCCTTGTCGAACGCGGCGAAACCGTCGCCGTCGGCGAGGCGACCACCGGCGGCCTCGTCTCTGCCGCGCTGCTCGCGCTCCCCGGCGCGTCGCGCTTTTACGCCGGAGGCGCCGTCCTCTACACCATCGGCTCACGCGTCGCCCTCGCCGGCGTCCCGGCCGAGGTCTACGCCGACTACCGAGGAACCACCCCCGATATGCTAGCCACGCTCGCTGAGGCGCTGCGCCAACGCCTCGGCGCGACCTGGTGCATCGCCGAATCCGGCCTCGCAGGGCCGACGGGCGGACGTTTCGGCGGCGCCGTCGGCAGCACCAACCTCGCCGTCGCTGGCCCCGTCAGCCGCGCCGAGGCCATCGAGACCGGCCTCTCCGACCGCGCCGCCAACATGGTCGAGTTCACCACCCGCACGCTCGCCTACCTAGACGCCGCAATCAGTGAAGCGTCCGCGTAGGGCAGGGCAGGCCGCCCCACCACCTTTGCGTAACCCCGCGCCTCCTCACGCAGGGAGCGCCGAGGGGCGGCTAGCCCCTCGACTAGGGCGTGGGGGGTATCCCCCACGAGAAACTTTCTTATCTCTTTGAGGGGCGGGAGGCGGGGCAGTGGAGTAGTAACGCAACAGTCTCCGTAGGGCATTGCGTAACCCCGCGCCTCTTCACGCAAGGAGCGCCGAGGGGCGGCCAGCCCCTCGACTGGGGGAGTGGGGGTATCCCCCACAAAAGGTTTTTATTTCTTGGGGGCGGG
>JAGWBE010000014.1:46881-47233 GCA_021296055.1 Dehalococcoidia bacterium
GGCGGCGAACCCCTACGGGTAGCTGACGGCGCCCTCCGGCGCCGCGCTCAACTCCTGACGGTGATGCAGCACCCGCGGGTCCTCCACCGTCTCGCCCAACGACGCGCCCGGAGGCACCATCGGGTAGACGTTCTCCTCCGGCGCGACGCGGAAGTCGATGAGGTACGGCCCTCGATGCGCCGCCGCCTCCGCCAGCGCCTCCGTCACCTGCCCCTTCTCCGTAACGCACCGTGCGGCGATCCCGAACGCTTCGCACAGCTTCACGTAGTCGAAGCTGGCCATGCTCACCGCCTTGTAGTGGTGCGCGTAGAACGCCTCCTGCCACTGCCGCACCATCCCCAGCTACTCGTTG
>JAGWBE010000015.1 GCA_021296055.1 Dehalococcoidia bacterium
GCGGAAGATGCAGGGCAGGCGGGTGCTGCCGCGGCGCGCTCCCTCGGGGATGGTGGACAGCTCCATTCGGCGCGTCCGCTTGGAGATGGGGTTGTTAATCTTGCCCTCGGGCGGCCTCCAGAAGCGCCATCTGGGCCAGACGCCCAGCTTGGGATAGAAGGCGTAGGTCTGCTCCGATATCTGGTCGCGGTAGATCCACTTCTTGTCCGGCGTCTCGAGGATGCGCACGTCCGTCCACGCCGCGCGCTGGCGCCACGCGCGGAGAATGGAGTCGCGGTGGAGGAAGCGCGCGTGGGATTCGTCGATGGCGTTCTCGACACCGAAGCGCCAGTTGCCGTAGCGAACGTGGAACCACGGCATCACGTGCATGTCGTCGCGGAGCATCTCCTCCGGGATGTCCTCCTCGACCGGAACCATCGGCGGGCCGTCGCCCATCCAGACCCACACCAGGCCGGCGCGCTCCTCGACGGGGTATGCCTTGATCTTCGTTACCGAGCGCCCCGGCATCGGCGAATCGGGGCCGTCGGGCAGCGCCGCCAGCAGGTCGCCCGTGGCGAGGTCGAACGTCCACCCGTGGTAGATGCAGCTGATGGTCCCCTCGAACTCGAACTTGCCTTGGTGCAGGGGGATGCCGCGGTGAGGGCAGCGGTTCTCGATGGCGTAGGCCTTGCCCTGGCGGCGGACGAACATCAGGTTCTGGCCCAGCAGCGTGTAGGGCTTGGGGCGCTTGCCGAGGGAGAAGCGCGCCATGGCGGGATACCAGTAGTTGGGCAGGCCGGCGGCGGCGCTCGCGTAGGTGGGGCCGCTGGCGATGCCCACCTTCTCCCTGCGCGGGACGGGTTGCGGCTGCTCGTTGGCGGTGCTCATAGCTTGCCCCTACGCGAAGTTGTCGAAGCCGTTCGGCGTGGCGACCTCGATGAGCGTGGCCGTCGGAGACGCCAGCGCCGCCTCCAAGGCGGGGGTCAACTCGGCCAGCGTCGCGGCCCGCGCGCCGTTCGCGCCGAACGCCTGCGCCAGTTTAGCGAAGTCGGGATTGCGCAGGTCGGTGCCGATGTAGCGCTCGGCGTAGCCTGCCCGCTGGCGCATGCGCGTCGATCCCCAGGCGTCGTCGTTGAACACGAGCACGATGGGGTTCAGCCCGTACTGGACGCAGGTGCCGAGTTCCTGGGCGTTGAACTGGAAGCCGCCGTCGCCCGTTACGCACACGGCCGGACGATCGGGGATGCCCGCCTTGACGCCCATGGCCGCCGGGAAGGCGAACCCCAGCCCGCCCCACACGGGCGGCAGGTAGGTTCGCGGTTGGTGAACGGGGAGGCAGACGTTGGCGCGGACGGCGCCGATGGAGGCGTCGCCGGTGAAGATCGCCTCCGGGCCGACGACCTCGCGGATGGCGGCGAACGTGCGCATCGGGTTCGGATGCGCGTTCCACAGGTAGGCGTGGACGGCCTGCTTGAGGCGCGCCGCTTCCGCGTCGAAGCCGGGTTCCAAGCGCGTAGGCTTGCCGCGCACACCCTGGGCGAGGGCGGCAAGCACGGGCTTGGCGTCGCCGATGAGAGCGACGGTAGGCTCGTAGTTCTTGCCCATCGGTTCGGGGCTGACGTCGGTGTGGATGAGGGTAGGGGGGAGCTCGAGCGCCTGCGCTGTAGTGGAGGTGTAGCGGAGGCTGGAGCCGACGACGAGGAGCGTGTCCACGCCGGCGAGGAAGGTCTTGATGGGGTAGTCGGGGCTGGTTACGCCGCCGGGGCCTCCGAGCGGCCCGACGTTCAGCGGGTGCTCCGCCGGAATCGCGGCCTTGCCGCCCGGGGTGGTGAGGACAGGGACGCCTAATGTCTCGGCGAGGTCGAGCAGCTCGGTGGATGCGTCGGCGCGGTCTACGCCGGTGCCCGCCCAGATGGCGACGCGCCGTCCGGCCAGCAGCAGTTCGACGGCGCGCTCGATGGCGGCGGAGTCCGCCTGAGGACGCGGGAAGTCGCGCGAGAGGGGGATTTCCACGTCCGCCTCCTGCGCTTGCACGTCCACCGGAACCTCGATGGCGATGGGCTGCGGGCGCTGCGTGGCGAAACGGCGGAAGGCTTCGTAGACGGCGTCGGGGATGGCGTCGGAAGCGCTGACGTGGTGGCTCCACTGGCTCACCGTCGCAAGCATTGCCAGCTGGTCGGCGGTTTCGTGGTTCGCGCCGCGTCCGCGCCCGTAGAGGTGTTCCTCGGCGGTGCTGGTTAGGTTCAGGAGCGGAGAGAAGGAGAAGTGGGCTTCGCCCATGCCGCTGACGGAGTTGGCGGCGCCGGGGCCGGTGCTGGTGAGGCAGACGCCCGGCTTGCCGGTGGCGCGCCCGTAGCCGTCGGCCATCAGCGCGGCGGCGCGTTCGTCCCGCGTGGTGATGAGGCGGATGGAGTCTTGGAAGTCGTAGAGGGCGTCGAACAGTTCCATCGTGTGGGCGCCGATGAGGCCGAACACGACCTCGACTCCCTGCGCTTGCAAGGAGCTGAAGAGCGCCTGGCTGCCCTTGAGTCGTGCCATACGCGAACCCTGGCCTTTCTAGGGCGGGGCGCCTGCGCCGCGCCGCGGGGAGCATCGTAGCAAAAAGCGGCTCGCGCCGCCCAGCGCCGCGTTGCGCGCCGCGCGAGCGTTGGCTTATGCTGGCCTTGTCGTGCGGGATGGAGCGGCTGGCTCTCCCGCGCGGGGCGGCAACGTAGCTCAGCGGCAGAGCGGGCGCTTCATAAGCGCTAGGTCACAGGTTCGAATCCTGTCGTTGCCACCATGCCCCTACCCCGTGCTTGCCTGCTTCGGGTTTGCAATGTCTGCCTGATTGGCAAAGGCGGCCCATGCCACCGCCGTAAGCATGCGCACCGGGTTCAGAATCTGCCAGATGACCCCATTGTCGACGAAATAGGCATTGGCGAAGACGAGGGCGCCCAGCCCTGCCGAAACAACTGCGCTCACGTAACCCCAAGGGCTGCGGGAGCGCCAAAATGCTGCTGCCGCCACTCCGGAGCAGCCTATAAACAGCGGGTTAACCGTCCGCCACACGTTGCCCCAATGATCGCCGAATAGGTCGCTATAGCCGTTCGCCAGCACGACCAGGGCTAATAGACCCAACGCCAGGCTGCGGATCCAGTGGACCTGTTGAGTGCTCAACCATACCCACCAGACGCCGGCGAATCCCATCAGCAGGGGGCCAATCTGCCACAGTTTCCAGGGCCAATAGGGGACCGACATCCCCTCCGGGTCAACGAGGACGGTCCTCTCCGTCCAGGCAAAGATGGCCAACGCAAGGAAGGCTATGGCGCATAAGGCGGGAATGGGACCCAGGTCTCGGGGAGCAAATGGTTTGAGCATCAGCCAATCTTACGGCTGCGCGGATACGGCGTGTCAAATCCTGCTGCATCTTCCGGGAGGGCCGGTGGGCGGAGCAGGGATCGAACCTGCGGCCTCCTGTGTGTAAGACAGGCGCTCTCACCGCTGAGCTATCCGCCCCGCCCTACCACACCGCCGCCATCGGCAGCATCACCATGCCCGGCCTCCCGCCAACCCCTGCACCCTCAGACGCGGGGCGTCGGCGGATAGACGAGGCCGTGTGCGGCGTCCTGGGATTCGACCCGGAGTGGGTGGTCGCCATACGGCGGGACTTGGCGTGGGAACCGTCGGTAACGGACGCGCGGCGCAGCTAGGCCGTCGCTCCTCAACCATGCCCAACTGTCATGCCGATTGCTTTGATAGACTTATACATCCTTAGTTGCAAGCTTTCCTCTGGGTGGGCGTAGCGGACCTAAAACTCATTGAATGCTTTAAGTAGTTTCATGATAGCTGGCATATTTAGTTCATCGCCCTGATACCGACATTCGTAGAGCCCCTGAAGATTGAAGGGGAGCTCCAATCCCTCTTCGACCAACAGGATAAACTTGTCACCGTACAAAGCCATGGCCGCTCCTATCTCAATCAGCACGTTTGCATTTATCTGTGGCACTTCATTTCCTGCCTGATCGGAGAGCACTTTATCGGTCCCAACGTGAATCACAGCGGCTCGACATGTTCTCATGGCGCTCATGACCTTCTGGGGAACTGGCTTGGCAGAAGTCTCGTGCTCCATAGCTACGACTGGTTCGAACCTTCCATACGTGACAAGTTCCTTCAGTTGACTCAAGATTTTCTCGTTCGCCCCATGCGTAATGAATACTTGGTTGCTGTCTGCTGCTGCACTCTTATTTATGCCGCCCTCTTCCTGATCGTTGACCTGGGAAGGCCAATCCTCTTCCTCCGATTCCACTGCCTCCAAGGCTGCTTGCTGCTCATTGCTAGGCTGCATGCTAATGAACCGACTGGACTTATCGTTGTCGAAGTCAAAGCGAGTTGACAAGCCTTTGCGTCCGAAAACGAGAGTTCCGAGGTCAACCTCCTGAGCAACATGGAAGAAACAAATCGCCTGGTCCTTGAGAATTTTTTCCGAATCGGAGACCGCGTCCTTGAAGTGGTCGTGCCAGTGTGCTGCCACATCGGTGGCGGTCGCGGTGCTCTCGTGACGGTGAACGACCTTCTCAACGAATGCCGTGTATGGCTTCACGTCTCGAACGATTTCGCGCATCGCTTCGATACGTGAAGCAGCTGATTCCTTCACTATCCGGCGGCCTCGCTCGGTAATCTTCAGTTTCCCACTGTCTTCCTCAGCTATGACCCAAAACTTAAGAGCGGTCAGCTTCCGCCCGTCAAGGTATTTATTGGCAACGACGGCCTTGGTCTCCGTCAGCGTCGCCCCAATGGGTTTGGTAGCGAGATAGGTACATATGGCCACAATGTCTTCGACAGTGGTTCGAATGGGAAGCAACGACACGGCTTGGCCTCCTTACTGGTATTCCCATAATAAGAGGCTATCCGTTGGATGTCAAGTGATTAGTGGCGCATGGCATTGCCTGATGGTCAGGCATGCATAATAGGCAGTCAATGCCCCCACCTCCGCTGGTGGGCGGAGCAGGGATCGAACCTGCGGCCTCCTGTGTGTAAGACAGGCGCTCTCACCGCTGAGCTATCCGCCCCGCCCACACCGCCGCCATCGCGTTGAAGACGCGCGCGTACGCATCCTCTCGCGTTAGGCCCATCGCCTCCAGCGGCTCCGCCATCACGCGGCGCACGAACCCCTCCACCGCCTGGAGGATGTTCATCCCTTGGCCGTTCAGCGTATCGTGGCCGCCGAGGCGCGCTTGGCGGAGCATGGGCGTCTCGGCGGGGCTGTAGATGAGGTCGAAGAACAGGGCGTGCGGCTTGGCGGCGGCGATAGCCTGGGCGGAGGCGCGCCCGTTCGCCGCGATGTCCTCGCCCGCCGCCGCGAGCCACGCGCGATGGAACGCTTCGTCGTCCGCGAACTCCGATTCGGCGTAGGCCGGCGGGTTGGCGGGCGCCAACGGGCTGTATCCCTCCAAGCACGTCGCGCGCCCGCCGGGCAGGCGGCGCATCCCCGATTGGCCGACCGACGACGCGTTGATGACTACGTCCGCCGAGGCGACCGCGCCCGCCAACTCCGCGTTCTCCACCGCATCCGCGTTGCCGTCGGCCGCCGCCACCGCCTCCGCCAACTCACGCGCCGCCGCCTCGCTCCGGTTGGCGATGAGCAAGCGCCCTTCGCCGAGATGCTGCGCGACGCCGAACGCCGCCGCCCTCCCTGCGCCCCCCGCGCCGACGATGAGCACGCACAGCCCGTCGAGGCTCGTCAACGGCGGCGTGGGGCGCCACGGCGCGGGCGTGAGCAGCGAGCCGACCACGCCGTCCGCGTCGGTGTTGTAGCCGATCAGCCGCCCGTCTTCCGTGCGGCGGAGCGTGTTCACCGCGCCGATGCGCGCCGCCGTCGGGTCTACTTCGTCGAGCGACTCCATCACCGCCAGCTTGTACGGCACGGTTACGTTGCCGCCGGCGAAGGTTGGCAGTCGGCGCAGGGCGGCGACGAGCGCGGGCAACTGTTCCGCCGTAACGTCGAACGGGAGGTATGCCGCGTCGATTTCCAGCGCCGCGAACGCCGCGTTCCAGATGCTCGGGCTCTTCGCGTATTCGCTCGGGTGGTCGCCGATGATGCCGCAGAGCAGCGAGCGCTCCTCGGCGGCGGAATCGAGCGCGTTGCCGACGAGGGGTTGCAGCAAGCCCAGCGCATCGGCCCGCTCCATCGTCACGCTCCCGCGGCCGCCGCCGTTCGCCCCACGCCCCGCCACTCGAAGCCGTGCGCCGTCAGTATCGCCGTGTCGAACAGGTTGCGCCCGTCCACCATCTTGCGGCTCTTCATTGCCGCGCCGAAGCGCTCGAAGTCGATGGCGCGGTACTCCGGCCAGTCGGTCAGCAGCAGCGCCACGTCCGCGCCCTCCGCCGCCGCGTAGGGGTCGTCGGCGTAGGCGACGAGCGGCATCAGCTCACGCGCCTCCTCCATCGCCAAGGGGTCGTGCGCCACTACGTCCGCGCCGAGGTCTTGCAGCTGGCGGATGATGCGCAGCGACAGCGACGTGCGCACGTCGTTCGCGCCCGGTTTGAAGGCGAGGCCCAGCACCGCTACGCGGCGGCCGGCCGCGGGCGAGCCCAGCAGGTCCATTGTCCGCGCCACCGTCTGCTGCACCTGGAAGTCGTTCCGCGCCATCACCGCTTGCATGAACGAGGGCTGGTAGCCGCGCTGCCCCGCAAAGTGGATGAGCGCGCGCAGGTCCTTCTCCAGGCACGGCCCGCCGAACCCGATGCCCGGCTGGAAGTAGTCCCGCCCGATGCGCGAGTCGTAGCCCATCCCGCGCACCACGTCTAGGACGTCGGCGCCCACCTGCTCGCAGATGCCCGCCAGTTCGTTCACGAAGGAGACGCGCGCGGCGAGGAAGGCGTTGGAGGCGTACTTGATCATCTGCGCGTTGACCGCGCTCGTCTCCAGGTAGGGCACGCCGCGCGCCATCTCCACCCCGTCCAACGGGGCGTCGGCGATGAAGTCGGCGTAGAGATCGCGCATCACCTCGCGCGCGTGCTCCGAGTCCGTCCCAATCACGATACGCGTAGGGAAGAAGAAGTCCTCCAGTCCCTTCCCTTCGCGCAGGAACTCAGGGTTCACCACGATGTCCGCGTGGACACCCTCCGCGCGCTTGGCGTGCAGTATCTCGCGCATCAGGTCCACCGTTCCCGGAGGCGCGGTGGACTTGATGGCCAGCACCGTGTACTGGTCGAGCGCGTCGGCCAGCAGGTGGGCGACCGTTCGCACCTGGCCCAGGTCGGCGCCGCCGTCCTCCAATTGCGGGCTGCCCACCGCGATGAAGACCGCCTGCGCTCCCCGCACCGCGTCCTCCAGCCCCGTCGTGAACGCCAGACGCCCCGCCTCCAAGCACGCGCCAAGCGCTTCTTCCAGCCCCTCTTCGTAGATGGGGCTGCGCCCGCTCGACAGCAGCGCGACCTTGCGCTCGTCCACGTCCACCGCCGCCACGTCGTGCCCCAGGCGCGCGAAACCCACCGCCGTGATCAAGCCCACGTAGCCGCACCCGCCGATCACCGCAATCTTCATAGCGAAACCACCCTCGCCCTTCTTACCGGAACCGGCGGCATGCGTCCGCTGCGTCCCGCTCCCACCGCCGCCCATTATACAAAGCGCCTACGGGCCGGCCGCCCCGGCGTCCTCCGCCTCCATGGCCGCCAGCGCGTCCTGCGCCTGCTGATTAGGCTGTAGCTCGACGGAGCGGCGCAGCGCGGCGACCGCCTCGTCGCGGCGATCGAGTTCTCCCAACGCCATCCCGCGCACGAACCAGACCTGCGCGGCGTTCGCCGCCTCGTCGCCCGCCAGGGCCAACGCCGTCTCGCTCTGCGCCAACGCCGCGTCGAACTGCCCCGCTTGTAGATACGTCCAACTTAGGGCGAGCGACGGCTGCGCGAACCCAGGCAGCAGCACGGTCATAATCTTGGCGTAGTGCAGCGCCTGATCCGCGTTCTCTCCCGTTAACCCCGCCACCGCGCGCGACATATCGCTCAACCGCGTCCACACCCGATGATCGGCCGCATTCCACTCCCGCCCCCCTTCGACCGCGGCCTGCGCCCGCCGCAGCCCTTCCGCGACCTGCGCCGGCTCCCCTTGCCTGTCCGCCAACCCCCGCAGCGCGTCGCTCAATTGGATGTGCAGCAACGCTTGGCGCGGATGCCAATCGATCGCGCGCTCCAACTCCGATATCCCCCGCTGCACCCGCCCCTGCTCGAACGCGTCAATCGCCTGGCCCGATATCCGCGCAGCCATCAGCGGGCTCAGCGTCGCCGACCACCACACGACCACTAGCAGCACGCACAGCACGGACGCCGCCCCGACGCGCCACGCGGAGGCCTGAGCCGCCGTACTCTCTCTCGCGGCGCGCCTCCGCTCCGCTCGCCGCTGCTGCCGATTCCCCGCGGCGCTTGGCGCGCGCAGCCCCAGCGTCTGGTCATAGGCCCGCCGCCGGCGCGGATCCATCAACACCTGATACGCCTCCGCCTCCCGCTTCCCGTCTCCGCCGCCCACCGCCCTGCGCGCGCGCCGTATCTCCTCGCGCGTCGCCTGCGGGCTCAGCCCCAGCGCCTCGTAGTGGCTGCGCTCCCTCCGGCCTCCCGTCTCGGCGTCGGCGTCGGGCGCTTCTGCGGCGTCAGGCGTTGCGGGTTCCGCCGTCGCGCCCTCGCCGCTCAACCGGCCGGCGTCGGGCGCTCCCGCGCTCGTGGCCTCTGCGGTCCCCGCGACCTTCTCTGCTCTCTCGCCGCTCAACCGCCCGGCGGCGATCAGCACTCCCAACAGCACCCAGACCATCACGAAGTCCGTTATCTGCGCCTTCCCCACCATCTGTTCCACGACTCGCGCGCCGAGCACTCCCGCCAGCGCCACCGCTATCCACGCCAGCCAACTCTCTAACCTCCCTCCTGCGCCCAGGCGCAGCAGCCGCCAAAGAACCAGCGCCGCGCTCGCCGCCAAGGCAAGGTAGACCAGCACGCCGATCGCCCCAAGCTCCAGCGCCGTATGCACAAGGAAGTTGTGTCCGTGCTCGATCAGCGTATTGGTCGCCCGCGTGTCCCCGACTAGCTGGTAGAAGGTTACGAACGTGTCCGGCCCGTAACCGATGATCGGACGCAGCGCCGGCAGCAACACCTCCGGCAGCTCCGGATACGCCTCCGTATCGAACGACACGCCTTCCGCCAGGGCCTGCCCCGTCGTCTGCCAGATGATGAAGCGGTTGCTCAACGTCCCGACCGTCGCCTCCGTGGCAATGGTCCCCACCCGACCGGCGACCGTTGTGTCGCCCCCCGCCTTCACGCCTGCCGCGGGAGGGATCGTCAGCAGCCATCCCGCCACGACCGCCGCCGCCAACAGTCCGGCCGACCAGGCCGCCGCCTTCCATCCTCGCAGTCGCCATGCGGCCAACAGGAACACCATCATCCCCGCCGCCGTCGCCACCCACGGCCCGCGGCTCAACGTGAACAGCAGCGCCGTCGCTTGCAACATCAGCGGCAGCCACCAGAGCGCCACGCGCGCAATCGTCCGCGAGCGCTCCAGCCCCTCCACGATGAGGGCGAGGGTGATGGGAATGGTCATCGCCAGCACCGAACCCGCGAACACCGGGTTGCCGAGCGTCAGGCTCGCGCGCGTGCTGTCCGCCCCCGGCGCCCGCAGCGGGTCGTACCCGAAGTGCTGCCCTATCCCGTACACGGACGACAGCGTCCCCGTCGCAGCGATGATGACCATCAGCCGCCATACCTGCTGCCGAGTCCGTAGGTGGGTCGCGGCGACTAAGAAGATCGCCGCGTAGCACGCGATGCTGTAGAGGCCGTAGGTGTCCCACCCGGGGTCATAGCCCCAGAACCCCAAGCGCGGCAGCGGCGACAGCGCGGCGGACAGCCCCACCACCACCGTCAGCGCCAGCGCCGAACCCATCATCACTCGCGTGGGCCCGCCCCGTAGCCACCCCCACGCGCCCCGCGCATACTCCCCCGGCGTCCGAAGCGGCGCCCTCCCCGAGGTCAACGCCCATTCCAACGCCCACAGCCCCGCGAGCGCGATGGCGATCGTTCGAAAGACCGACACCTTGGCGACCTGGATGTAGCCAAGCATGAACCCCTCGGGCAGTTGGATCAGCGCCACCGCGGGGATCAGCGCCAGCAGCAACCATTCGATAGCCGTGCGCACATTGTCGGCCAAGCCGGGTGAAGGGGACGTGCGGCGTGCGGCGCTTGCTGCCAACGAAGCCTCTCCTGCCGCAGCCCAGAGCCGCAGCGCGCCCTAGTCTACCGCTAGCCCGCCCGTGCCGCGTCAGCCCAGATGTGTTGCGACCGCAGGACCCGACCCGCCGCCGCGCGCCGTGGACACGCTCTCGCGCTCCCTCTCTGCTCCGCGTGCGGGAGTACTGGAACCCACACGCGAAGGGAGTAGGTGAAGGGCCGGCCTATGAGTGAGGGCGCAGGCAGCAGGGGTTCGAGCAGGCGCCATTCGGCGTCGGTGAAGCCGCTGGGGTAGGTTTGCCTGCCCATGGGGAGGGTGTACCCCGTTCGCTTCATCCGTCTTTAGGCAATTGCCATACCTATTTTAGACACCCTCTGAGGGAAGTCGAAGGGCTAATGGGGCGCCGGTTAGGCGGCGCTGCCTAACCGCCAGACAGAGGGCAGAAGGGTAGGCCGAGCAGTTCGAAGTCGTTGGGCATGCTCTGTAGACTAGCGGGCACGCACCCACTGAATCGGTTGCCGCGAAGCCACAGCATTGGAAGGTTGGAGAGGTTGCCCAACTCCGCGCCATTCATCGAGCGGCAGCTCGCTCAGCCAGTTGGCGTTGTTCGCCCAGTTCGGCCCGCTGGTGGCGTTGTAGAAAATGACCAGCACTTCTCTGTCCGATAGTTTCGGCGTCGGTGTTGGAGGCGGAACGTCTGCGTCGCATGCGGCCAGGAGCGCGACGAGGGCCAGCGCCGCGAACGTCGCCAGGGTGCACGCCGGCGGCTAGTGAGGATGCTGTGCGCTATGTTCATATCGCTTGCGCACGGCAGGTTGGACGCTAGCATATCGGAGAGCCATGGTGCGAGGCGGCGGTGTTCGCGCCGCGTTAGTTGCGGGAAGGTCTCGCGCTGGATTAGAGGCCGACGATCGCCCCGCTTGCGTCTACGTCGAGGGAGCGGGGGTTGGAGGGGAGGCCGGGCATGGTGACGATGTTGCCCGCGATGGGGTAGATGAAGCCCGCGCCGACGGACGCGCGCACGTCGCTCACTTCGAAGGTGTAGCCGGAGGGGCGGCCCTTGCGCTCGGGGCGGTCGCTGATGGAGAGGTGGGTCTTGGCCATGCAGACGGGGAGGTTGCCCCAGCCGAGGTCGGTGAAGCGGCGGAGCTGAGCGCGTGCGGAGGCGCTCCACGACACGTCGTCGGCGTTGTAGACGCGGCGGGCGATGGCGAGCACTTTGTCTTCGAGCGAATCGGAGAGGGCATAGGCGTAGTTCGGCTCGGGAGCGGCGCAGGGATCGGCGGCGGCGGTCGCGTCGATGAGCGCCTCGGCCAACTCCGTTGCGCCCGCGCCGCCGTCCGCGAAGGCAGTGCTCTCCACCGCGGCCGCCGCGCCCGCCTCCTCGCTGCCCTGCTTGGCGATGCGCAGTTCCTCGGCGGTGTCGGCGGGGAAGCGGTTGAGCGCGACGACGACGGGGAGGCCGAAGGAGCGGATGACGCCGATGAGGTGGCGCAGGTTGGCCATCCCCGCTTCGACGGCGGCGGGAGCGGGCGGGTCAAGGTCGCGCACGCGGACGCCGCCGTGGTTCTTGAGGGCGCGCACGGTGGCGACGATGACGGCGGCGTGGGGCAGCAGGCCGGAGGAGCGCGCCTTGATGTGCATGAACTTCTCGAAGCCAAGGTCCGCGCCGAATCCGGCCTCGGTGAGCACGTAGTCGGCGTGAGCGAGGGCGAGACGGTCGCCGACGACGGAGCTGCATCCGTGGGCGATGTTGCCGAAGGGCCCCGTGTGGGCGATGACAGGCTGGCCCTCGGTGGTCTGGACGAGGTTGGGGAGGATGGCGTGGCGCAGCAGCGCCATCATCGAGCCGACGGCGCCGACGACGTCGGCGGTTACGGCGCGTCCGTCGTCTGCGTAGCCAATCACCATGCGGCTGAGGCGTTGGCGCAGGTCGTCGAGGCCGCTGCTAAGGGCGAGGATGGCCATGACCTCGGAGGCGGTTACGATGTCGAAGCCGGTCTCGCGGACGGGGGCGTTGTTGGCGCCGCCCAGGCCGGCGGCGATCTGACGCAGGGAGCGCTCCTCCATATCGGAGACGCGCCGCAGTGTTACGCCCGCGGGGGTTAGGCCGGGGATGCGTCCGAGGCGGACGGCGTTGTCGGCGAGGGCGGCGAGGAGGTTGTGGGCGGATCCGACGGCGTGGGCGTCGCCGGTGAAGTGGACGTTGACTTCGTCCTCGGGTTCGATGCGCGCCTTGCCGCCGCCGGTTCCGCCGCCCTTGATGCCGAAGATAGGGCCGAGGGACGGCTCGCGCAGAGTGGCCGCGGCGCTAACGCCGAGGCGTCCCAAGCCCTGGGTAAGCCCCACGGTTGTTGTGGTCTTGCCCTCGCCGGCGGGAGTGGGAGTGATGCCGGTGACGACGACGAGCTTGCCGCGGGCCGCGCCCTCGCCGACAGCCTCCAGCGGGATCTTGGCCTTGTAGCGGCCATAGGGAATCAGCGCCTCGGGGTCGAGGCCCATGTTCGCGGCGATGTCGGCGATGGGGCGCACGTCAACTCCTGCGCTCGGGGCGATTGTAGCACCGTGCATCGGCGCCCGGCGGGGGCGGCGCGAGAGCTCCTGTAGCTGAGACTGTGTGGGGAATACCCCGACACTCCCAGCAGGGGCTGGCCGCCCCTCGGCGCTCCCCGCGTGAAGAGGCCTGGATTCCGCGACAGCCTCCAGCCCGTTGAGGTCGAGGCCGGGAACTGTTAGGATAGGACGCGCCGTAGCCGCTAAGAGCAGGATGCCGGTCCGGGAGCGTGCGGATGCCAGTCAAACTCTCCAGGGCCCTGAGGAACAAGCTCAGCGCTTCGGGCGTGGCGGCGGCTTTTCGCGAGTACGAACACCGCTTCAGAATGGAGAAGCGCAAGAAATCGGAGGACGGGGAAAGGCACTACAAGGAAGTCAACAACCTCTATTACGACCTAGTTACTGACTTCTACGAGTACGGCTGGGGCAAGTCTTTCCACTTCGCGCCGCGAGTGCCGGGGGAGAGTTTCAAGGCATCGCTGGCGCGGCACGAGCACTACCTGGCGCACGTGCTTGGACTGAAGCCTGGCATGGTCGTGGCGGACATCGGCTCCGGGATCGGCGGGCCGTTGTTGGAGATCGCGCGATTCAGCGGCACCAAGATCGTTGGGGTGAACAGCAATGCGCGTCAGATTGAACGCGCCCGGCAATTGACGGAAGAGGCGGGACTGACGCACCTGGCCGAGTACTCGCACTGCGACTTCCTGCACGTGGAGGCGTCGGACGAATCGTTCGACGCGGCGTATTCCATTGAGGCGACTTGCATTGCGCCGGACAAGGTGAGCGTCTATGGCGAGATATTTCGCTTGTTAAAGCCGGGAGGCGAGTTCGGCGCTTACGAATATTGCCTAACCGAGCGCTTCGACGATCAGAATCCGCATCACCTCAAAATCAAGGCGAACATCGAGCTGTGGGGAGGGCTGCTCGTCATCGACGACTATCAAACGGTCGATGAGGCGCTTCGGACGGTGGGGTTCGAGATGTTGGAGACGCGGGACCTAGCAGCGCAGGACGGCCCGTCGATTCCGTGGTGGCAACCGTTGGCAGGCTCAGGCCTGTCTCTTACCACGATCCGCAGTTCGAGCATCGGGCGCCGCGCGACGCGCACGTTGATCAGAGCGCTCGAGGCGGCCCACGTGGCGCCGCGTGGGACGACTCGCGTGGCGGAGGGGTTGAACCAGTGCGCGACGGCTATAGCGGAGGCGGGGCGGCTCGGCATCTTCACGCCGATGTACTTCATCCGCGCCCGCAAGCCAATCTGAACCAACCTCATCGCGGATAGCCGCAGCGAAGGGCCGCGCGCCGCACGTTTCGCTCACCTCCGCTGCGGTTGGGCTAGCGTGCCGCGGGCGACGCCCCGGCGCATGCGCCCGTATTCGGAGGCGAGCTCGGCACCGATCAAGAGGATGAGGGAGGAGACGTAGGTCCAGACAAGGAGGGCGACGAGGGGGCCCAAGGAGCCGTAGATGCGCTCGAAGTTGGCGTACTGGTCCAGGTAGAGCAGGAAGAGGCTCTTGGCGATCTCGAAGCAGAAGGTCGCGAAGAGGGCGCCCGGCCAGACGTAGCTCCAGTAGGTTGGCGTGTTCGGGACGAATCTGTAGATGAGGAGGAAGATGCCGAGGCTGAAGAAGAAGGGGAGGACACGAGCGAGCGTCTGCACGACGCCGTGCTCGAGGAAGCGCAGACGCTCAGGGCCGAACGTGTCGATGAATTGGAGCATGGAGGTGGCGAAGACGGACATAAGGAAGAGGGCGCCGACGCTCAGGGCCATGGCGATGTGGCGGAGCTTTGCGATGTAGAAGGGGCGGTCTTGGTGGATGTCCCACGCGCGGTTGACGGCCTTGCTGATGGCGCCGAATAGGGCGCTGGCCGTCCAGAACAGCCCGGCGAGGCTGAGTATCCCCAACTGGCCGCGGTAGTCGCCCACGGATTGGATGTTGGCCTCGAGGGCGCCGGTGGAGCCGGGGAGGTAGGCCTGGAAGAAGTCGAGGATCTGCGCCTTGACGTTCTCGTCGTGGAGGACGGGGCTGAGGAGCGCCATAAGGCCGATGGTGAGCGGGAAGAGGGAGAGGACGGCGTAGTAGGCGACGCCCGCCGCCATGTGGGTTACGTCATCGGCCATTGCCTCCTTGACGGTGCGGACGGCGAGGACGACGGGGTTGCAGGAGCCGTGGGACTGGGAACGGGTGATGGGACGCCTCCTGGGCGGTCGGCGCGGCGGCGCGTCAGCCGCTCCGGAGCCTCTCGCACATCTGGGTTTCGCGTTTGGCGAGGTCGGCGCTCATGGCCTCCCCGAAGTCGGCGGCTTCATACAACGGGCGAATCTCGATCTCGCTCGGTCCAGGCATCGGGTTGGGCGAACGCTTCACCCACGCCACGGCCTCGTCCATGTCGGCGACTTCCCACAGCCAGAAACCAGCGACCTGTTCGCCCACGGGGGAGAAGGGGCCGTCGGCGACGGCGCGGCTGTCGCCGTCGAAGCGCACGCGTTTGCCGCGCGACGTGGGCTGGAGGCCCTCGCCGGCTTTCATGACACCGGCGTTGACCAGTTCCTCGTTGTAGGCGGCCATCGCGGCTATCAGCTCGGGCGACGGCATCGCGCCCGCCTCGCTGTCCGTAGTCGCCTTGCCCAAGCCCATCACGCGCATGGGGTCTGTCCTTCGCTCGAGGCGTGGCGCGATGCTAGCACGGAGGCAGGAGATGCGCCGCCGCGTCTCGCTCTCGCCCCCCACTCCTCGAAGAGATAAAAGAATTTCTTGTGGAGGATATCTCCACACCCCCAGCCGAGGGGCAGCCTGCCCCTCGGCGCCCCCCGTCCGAAACGAGGCGAGATTCCCGCGAAAGCGGGATAGACGGAGAGGGAGGGGGTGGGGGTGTTGCGCCGATGCCGGGGCGCGGGTAGCATTCAATGGCTCTGCTTGGCGCTGCGGGGGTTTTGTCTAACCGCGATTCACCGCGAAGGAGAGTGAGCGTTGGCGGCAATGGGCAGAAATGAGAGCGTTCGCTACGAGCCGGATGAGAATCCGCCCCTTCCGATAGCCATCGGCTCAGGGGTTCAGGCTGCGATGGTGATCGTGGCGCCGGTGGTGTTGACGGTGGTCATCGTGGCGCGGATCGCCGAGCAGCCGGAGTCGTACATGACGTGGGCGGTGTTCGCGGCGCTGCTGGTGAGCGGCGTTACGACGGTGTTGCAGGCGGCGAGGTTCGGGCGGATCGGGGCAGGCCACGTGCTCATCATGGGCACGTCGGGCGCGTTCATCGCGGTGTGCGTGGCGGCGCTGGTGGAGGGCGGGCCATCGATGATGGCGTTGCTCATCGTCGTGTCGTCGCTGTTCCAGTTCGCGCTGGCGGCGCGCCTCTCCCTCTTCCGGCGCATCTTCACTCCCACGGTGGCGGGCACGGTCATCATGCTCATCACCGCCACCGTCATACCACTGGTGTTCGCCGCGCTGGTGGACGTGCCGGAGGGTTCGGATTCGGCGGGCGGCCCGGCGGCGGCAGGGGCGGCGCTGCTGGTAACCGGGGCGCTGGTGCTGCGGGCGCCGCCCGCGTGGAGGCTGTGGGCGCCAATCATCGGCATCGCCGTCGGCTGCTTTGTCGCCGCTTTCTTCGGCCTCTACGATGTGCAGCCGGTGTTGGACGCGCCGTGGGTGGGCATTCCGTTCGGCGGCTGGCCGGGATTCGAGCGGCCGGGCGTGGAGTTCTGGGCGCTGCTGCCGGCGTTCGTGGTTGTGACGATGGTAGGGGCGGTGGAGACGATCGGCGACGGCGTGGCTATCCAGCGTGTTTCGCGCCGGACGCCGCGGGCGACGGACTTCCGGGTGGTGCAGGGCGCGCTGAATGCTGATGGAATGGGCAACCTATTGTCCGGGCTCGCGGGCACGATGCCCAACACGACCTACTCCACCAGCATCTCCCTGGCGGAGATAACGGGAGTGAACGCGCGGCGGGTGGGCGTGGTGCTCGGCGTAGTGATCGCGGCGGTGGCGTTCTTCCCAAAGATAGCGGCGTTGCTGGTCGGCATCCCCGGCCCGGTCGCGGGGGCCTATCTGCTGGTGGTGCTCGCGCTGCTGTTCGTGCAGGGGATGAAGATCATCGTGCTGGACGGGGTAGACCACCGCAAGGCGGCGGTGGTGGGTATCGCCTTTTGGCTTGGGGTAGGTTTCCAGGGCCAGGCCATCTTCCCGTCGCTGTTGACGGGCGGGTTCTGGGGGGTGTTGCTGGGGAACGGAATGACGGCGGGCGCTATCGCCGCGATCCTGATGATGGTGTTCATGGAATTGACGGGCAGCCGCAGGCAGCGCTTGACGACGGGCTTGGATGCGGAGGCGCTGCCGAAGCTGACCGCGTTCCTGCGCTCGTTCGGCGCCAAGGCGGGCTGGGACGAAGCATCGACAGATAGCCGCCTAGTGCTGGTGGGGGAAGAGACACTCACGAGTTTGTTGGATGACGGAGAGGGCGCGGAAGGGGAGCGGCGGCTGGTCGTTACGGCGCGGAAGGCGGCGGGAGGCGCGGAGTTGGAGTTCGTGTCGGCCTCGGCGGAAGGGGAGAATCTGGAGGACAGGCTGTCCTATTTGGGCGAGACGCCAGACGTGACCGACGTTCGCGAGACCTCTTTCCGCATCTTGCGCGGCTACGCCTCGTCAGTGCGGCATCAGAAGTACCACGACGTGGACATCGTTACGCTGCACGTGGACGAGGTGCGGTAGGCGACGGGCGTTAAGCGTTTGCCCTTCGATTCCCCTCATGGCGAACGGAGAGGCAAGGGCGAGCGGGGGAGGACAGGGGCGAATCGAGGCGGGGGCGCGCTGAGCGCTCTGCGTGTATGGTTGCGTGGCGCGGGACGGGGCGCGCCCAACTACGGCAAAGGAAGCGGCATGGCAACTGACTGGAAGGCAAAGGAAGCGCGCTACTACATGCACGTCGTGAACCGCCAGCCGGTGGTGATCGAGCGCGGCGACGGCGCGCGCGTGTGGGACGTGGACGGCAAGGAGTACCTCGACTTCACGGCGGGGTGGGCGGTCGCCAACCTGGGCCACAACCACCCGGCGGTGACAGAAGCCATCCGGCGGCAGGCGGCGACACTGCTCCAGATGTCGAACCAGTTCTACACGCTGCCTCAGCTGGAGTTGGCGGAGGCGCTGGTGGAGAGTTCGGCGTTGGACCGCGTGTTCTTCGCCAACTCGGGGGCGGAGGCCAACGAGGGCGCGGTGAAGCTGGCGCGCAAGGCGGGCAAGCTCGGGCGCAACGGCGCGTCGGAGGTCATCACCGCCTTCAATTCCTTCCACGGGCGCACTATCGGCATGGTTGCGGCCACCGGCAACCCGCACTATCAGGAGCGCTGGCACCCGCTCGCGCCGGGGTTCGTCAACGTGCCCTTCGACGACCTGGACGCCGTCCGAGCCGCCACCAACGAGAACACCTGCGCCGTGATGGTGGAGGTGGTGCAAGGAGAGGGCGGAGTGAACGTGCCGACGGAGGGCTACCTGAAAGGGCTGCGCGAGTGGTGCGACGCGCAAGGGCTGCTGCTCATCTTCGACGACGTGCAGTGCGGGATGGGGCGGCTGGGGACGCTGTGGGGCTACGAGGCGTTCGGCGTGGAGCCGGACGTGCTGACGTTGGCGAAAGGGCTCGGCAACGGCGTTCCGATCGGCGCGTTCCTGTGCAAGGAGAGCGCGAACGTGCTGGAGCCTGGCGACCACGGCTCCACCTTCGGCGGCAATCCGCTGGCCACCGCCGCCGCGAACGCAACCGTCCGTTACACCATCGAGCACGACGTGCCCGCGCACGCCAAGGCGATGGGCGCCTATCTGACGGAGCGGCTAAACGCGCTGCGCGAACGCCATCCCGGCGCGATCATCGACGTGCGGGGCATGGGCCTGCTGCTGGCCGTGCAGTTCTCCGACACGCTGTCGGCCCGCCTCGTGGCTGCGTGCAACGAAGAGGGGCTGCTGCTCAATCCCGTGCGCCCGGACGCTATCCGCCTCATCCCGCCGCTCATCATCACCGAGGCGGACGCGGACGAGGCGGTGGAGAAGATAGAGCGCGGCCTCGCCAAGGTGTTGCAGGGGTGACGGTATGGGAGAGCGCCGGAAGATCGTGCTGGCGTACAGCGGCGGGTTGGACACCTCCGTCGCGATTCACTGGCTGCGGGAGCGGTACGACGCGGAGGTGGCGACGCTGACCATCGACCTGGGCGCGAACGCGGAGCTGGACGAGGCGCGCGAGCGTGCGCTGGCCATCGGCGCAGTCCGGGCGGACGTGTACGACGCGCGGGAGGAGTTCATCCGCGACTACGTTTGGCCTGCGCTGCAAGCGGGCGCGCTCTACGAGGGGGTGTATCCGCTGGCCACGGCGTTGGGGCGCCCGCTCATCGCCAAACACCTGGTGCGCATCGCCCGCGAGGAGGGCGCGTTCGCCATCGCCCACGGCTGCACCGGCAAGGGGAACGACCAGGTGCGCTTCGACGTGAGCGCCGCCGCGCTCGCCCCAGAATTGAAAGTGCTCGCTCCGGCGCGCGAGTGGGGGATGGGGCGCGACCAGGAGATAGTCTACGCCCGCGAGCGGGATATCCCGCTCAAGCTCTCCGGCGCGAGCGCCTATTCGGTCGACGAGAACCTGTGGGGGCGGTCAGTGGAGGCGGGCGACCTCGAAGACCCGTGGAAGGAGCCCCCGGAGGCCGCTTACGAATGGACGGCATCCGCCGCCAATGCGCCGGATGAGCCGCGCTACGTCGAGGTGGGGTTCGAGGAGGGCGTGCCCGTGTCGCTGGACGGCGAACAGGTGGGCGCGTTGGAACTGGTGCAGCAGATGCACGAGGCCGCAGGCGCGCATGGCGTGGGACGCATCGACCACATCGAGAACCGGCTGGTGGGCATCAAGTCGCGCGAGGTGTACGAGGCGCCCGCCGCCGCGGCGCTCTCGGCGGCGCACCGCGCCCTCGAAGGCATGGTGCTCACCAAAGACCAGGCGCGCTTCAAGGAACGCATGGCGATGGAGTACGCCGATCTGGTCTACAACGGACTATGGTTCTCGGCGCACCGCCTCGACCTGGACGCCTACGTACGCTCGACGCAGCAGTTCGTTACGGGCACGGTGCGCCTGCGCCTCCACAAAGGAAGCGCGACCGCCGTAGGGCGCAGGAGCGACGCGGCGCTGTACCGCCACGACCTGGCGACCTACGACGAGGGCGATGCCTTCGACCACCGCGCGTCGGAGGGGTTCATCAGCATCTACGGTCTCCCGGTTCGGACGCAGGCGCGCATCCAGGGCAAGGGAGTGGAGGGGGCGTAGGGGGGTTAGCGCGGGTCGAAGCGGTTGACTAGGGGGAGGCGGCGGTCGCGGCCAAAGGCGCGGGCGGTGATCTTGACGCCGGGAGGGGCTTGGCGGCGCTTGTACTCGCTGCGGTCGACCAGTTGGACGGTGCGCATCACCGCGTCGCGGGGCGCTCCTGCGGCCAGCAGCTCCTCCACGGGCACGTCGCGCTCGACGTAGGCCTCTAGGACGGGGTCGAGCACCTCATAGGGAGGCAGGGAGTCCTCGTCCAGTTGGTCGGGCCTCAGCTCGGCGGTGGGGGGGCGGTCGATGATGGACTGCGGGATGACCTCGCAGCCCGCGGCGGCGTTTAGGTGGACGGCGAGGGCGCGCACTAGCGTCTTTGGCACGTCCTTGATGACGGCGAAGCCGCCTGCGAGGTCGCCGTAGAGAGTGGAGTAGCCGGTGGCCATCTCGCTCTTGTTGCCGGTGGTGAGGACGATCCAGCCGAACTTGTTGGAGGCGGCCATGAGCAGGTTGCCACGGATGCGCGCTTGGACGTTCTCCTCCGTCAAGTCGGGGTCGCGGCCCTCGAAGACGGGCGCGAGCGTGGAGAGGTAGGCGTCGAACACGCTCTCGATGGGCACAGTGAGCATGCGCACGCCGAGGCTTTCCGCCAGGCGCTCGGCGTCGCCGTAGGACTGGCGGGAGGTGTATCGAGAGGGCATGAAGAAGGTAGTGACGGCGTCGGGGCCGAGGGCGTCGGCGGCGATGGCGGCGGTGAGGGCGGAGTCGATGCCGCCGGATAGCCCGATGACGGCGCCGCGAAATCCGGACTTGCGCACGTAGTCGCGCGTGCCGAGCACCAACGCGGCGTAGACCTCCGCCTCGGGGCTCAGTTCGGGGCTGACCTGGGGCGCAAGCTCCGGAGGACGCGCGTCCGGCAGGCCGCCGAGGTCGTAGTAGGCGGGTTCGCCGATGTGGCGAAGGGCTTCTAGGGAAGGGGGCGCGGCGCGCCCGGCCGCTACTGCGTCAGCGTCGATGTCCACGAGCAGAAGCGCCTCTTCGAACTGGGGGCCGCGGGCGAGCAGTTCGCCGGTGCGGTCGAGGACGAGGCTTTGGCCGTCGAAGACGAGTTCGTCCTGTCCGCCGACCATATTCACGTAGGCGAGGGCGATCTGGTTGGCGCGGGCGCGCTCGGCGAGCATAGCGAGGCGCTCGCGCCCCTTGCCGCGATGGTAAGGCGAGCCGTTGATATTGAGCACGACCTCGGCGCCGCCTGCGCGCGCGACGGTGGCGGGGTTCGGCTGGAACCAGATGTCCTCGCAGACGCAGACGCCGATCCGCACGCCCTTGAGCGTGAACACGGGGCAGGCGCGGCCTCGCGCGAAGTAGCGGTGTTCGTCGAACACGCCGTAGTTGGGCAGGAATACCTTGTGGTAGGCGGTCACCAACTTGCCCCGGTGGACGATGGCGGCGGCGTTGTAGAGATTGCCGTCGGCGCGGCGGGGGGTTCCCACGACGGCCAGCGTATCGCCGGACACAGCCGCTATCCGCTCCAGGCGGCGGTCGGCTTCGTCGAGGAACTGGCGCTTGAACAGCAGGTCCTCGGGCGGGTACCCGGTGAGGGCCAGCTCGGGAAAGGCGACGACGTCGGCGCCTGCCTGGGCGGCCTCCTCCATAGCGTCAAGGATGAGGCGTGCGTTGGCGTCGAGGTCGCCGACGGTGGGGTTAATCTGCGCGAGGGCGATGCGGATGCGGCGCATAGTGGGAGCCGCCGGAGGGCTAGCCGCCGGAGGCGGGGGCGTCGAGCGAGCCGAAAAGGTGGCCCAGCTTGTCGCGCTTGGTCTCCAGGTAGTGGAGGTTGTGCTGGTGGGGGAGGGTCTCGATGGGGACGCGCTCGACGATCTCGAGGCCGTAGGAGTCGAGGCCGACCACCTTCTTAGGATTGTTGGTGAGCAAGCGCATCTTGGCGACGCCGATGTCGCGCAATATCTGAGCGCCGATGCCGTAGTGGCGCAGGTCGGGCGGGAAGCCGAGGCGCTCGTTGGCCTCGACGGTGTCGGCGCCGTCGTCTTGGAGCGCGTAGGCCTTAATCTTATTGTGGATGCCGATGCCGCGCCCCTCCTGCCGCATGTAGACGAACACGCCGGAGCCGTCGGCGTGGATGCGGTCGAGCGCCATGTGCAGCTGCGCGCCGCAGTCGCAGCGCATGCTGCCGAAGACGTCGCCGGTCAGGCACTCGCTATGGACACGGACGAGCACCGGGTTGTCGGGAGTGGGGTCGCCGAAGACGAGGGCGAGGTGCTGCTCGGAGTCGACGGCGGAGCGGTAGGCCATCACGCGGGCCTCGCCGTAGCGGGTGGGTAGGTTGGCCTCGGCGACGCGCTCGATGAGGCGTTCGTGTTGGAGGCGGTAGGCGATGATGTCCGCCACGCTGACGATGCGGAGTCCTTCGCGCTCGGCCAGCGCCTCGAGCTGAGGGCGGCGCGCCATCGTGCCGTCGTCGTCGAGGATCTCGCAAATCACGCCTGCCGGAGTGCGCCCGGCGAGTTGGGCGAGGTCGACGATGGCCTCGGTCTGGCCGGCGCGCACCAGCACGCCGCCCTCCTGCGCGGCCAGCGGGAAGATGTGTCCGGGGCGGGCGAGGTCTTCGGGGCGGGATGCGGGGTCGACGAGGGCGCGCGCGGTGGCGGCGCGGTCGAAGGCGGAGATGCCGGAGCCGCCGTTGTTCACGTCCACCGACACGGTGAAGGCGGTGCCGTAGCGGGCGGTGTTGTTGGAGACCATCGGCTCGAGGCCGAGCCGAGCGAGGCGCTGCGCGGTCATAGGCACGCAGATGAGGCCGCGCGCGACCTTGGTCATAAAGTTGATCGCCTCGGGGGAGACGGCGTCGGCGGCGATGGCGAGGTCGCCCTCGTTCTCGCGGTCTTCGTCGTCCACGATGATGACGAACCTGCCGGCGCGCACGTCGGCGATGGCCTGTTCTACGCTTGCCAAGGGCATAGCCCTATTCTACTCCGCGATGCGGCGCCAAGAATCGCTCCGCGTACTTGGCGAGGATATCCGCCTCGATGTTCACCAGGTCGCCAGGCCTGCGGCGGCCCAAGACGGTGTGGTCGTAGGTGTAGGGCACGACGGCGATTTCGAACGTCTGACCGTCGAGCCGCGCGATGGTGAGGCTCACGCCGTCGAGCGCCACGAACCCCTTTTCGACGATGTAGCGAGCGATGGCGGGGGGCGCGGCTACGGCGAGCGTGCGGTTGGACTCGGGCCCGTCAAAGCGCAGCACCTCGCCCACGCCGTCCACGTGCCCCTGCACGAAGTGGCCGCCCATACGCGAAGTAGGCGTGAGGGCGCGCTCTAGGTTGACGGCGGCGCCGGGCGCGAGCGCGCCCAGGTTGGTGCGGGCAAGCGTCTCGTCTGCGAGGTCGACGGCGAAGCCGCTCCCGTCCAGGCGGGCGACGGTGAGGCACGCGCCGTTGACGTTGACGCTCTCGCCCAGGACAAGGCCGGGGAGGTCGGGCGCGTCGATGACGAGCGCGTTGGGCGGCGCATCCCGCACCGTGCCTACCGATTCGACGATGCCTGTGAACATAAGCGTGGCTGCGCGCCGGGCGCCGGATAGCCGCTAACCATCATATCGCCGTCGAGGTGGACGGCTCGGACGCGTTCTAGGCGCAACGCGTCGGCGATAGCGCCCACGCCGCGGCCGGCCATAGGCGACGGCGCGTCCGCTCCGCCGATGAGGACGGGCGCGACGAAGACACAGACCTTGTCGATGAGGCCACCGTCGAACAGCGAGCCCAGCAGCCCCGCGCCCCCTTCGGCGAGCACCGACATTACGCCGCGTTCACCGAGCAGTCCGAGCAGGGCGGGCAGGTCGACGCGGCCATCGGCGTCGGGCGCGTCCACCACCTCCGCGCCCTGAGCCTCAAGGGCGGTGCGCCTGTCGGCGGGCGCGGCGGCGGTCGCGACGATGGTCTGCCCCGGCTGGCGGAACATCGCGGCGGTGGGAGGGAGGCGCGCCGTGCTGTCCACGACGACGCGCAGAGGCTGGCGCCCGTTCTTCGGCGACACGGCGCGCACGGTGAGCATGGGGTCGTCGGCTAGCGCCGTGCCTACGCCAATTATCACGGCGTCCGATTCGGCGCGGAGGCGGTGAGCCTCGCGGCGGGAGGCGTCGTTGGATATCCAGCGGGAATCGCCCGTACGGGCGGCGATTTTGCCGTCGAGGCTCATAGCGAACTTGGCGGTGACGAAGGGCCGCCCCGTGCGCACGTGCTTGTCGAACGCCTCGATGATTTCCCGCGCCTCCTCCTGCCCGTCGCCGATGCTGACGGCGACGCCCGCCGCACGGAGACGCTCGGCGCCCTTGCCCGCGGTGCGCGGGTCGGGGTCGATGAGGGCGGCGTGGACGGCGGCTACTCCCGCCTCGATGAGGGTGTCCGCGCAAGGGGGAGTGCGTCCGTAGTGGGCGCAAGGCTCCAGCGTTACGTAGAGGTCGGCGCCGTGGGCGTGAGCGCCCGCCTGCTCCAGGGCGGCGGTCTCCGCGTGGCGCTGCCCCGGCGGATGCGTATGCCCCTCGCCGACCACGCGTCCGTCCTTGACGAGGACGGCGCCGACGGCGGGGTTGGGGCTGACGCCGCCGAGCGCCGCGCGGGCGAGGCGGAGCGCCCGCGCCATAAAAGGAGAGGGCGGGCGGGCGGCGCCGTCAGTAGCCACGGCGCCAGTCGATGACGTTCTCGAGCGGCTCGTCGCCTAACAGGCTGCGCAGGTTCCGGCAGAACACGTCCACCGCGCCGTGGCGGTTCACATCGGCGCTGCCAGAGGTGTGGGGCGTAATCACGAGGTTGGGCGCGGAGGCGAGCGTGGGATTGGGCGGGCCGGTGAAGTCGCCGACGTACACGTCCAGATAGGCGCCGCTCAGTTTGCCGGAGCGCAGTGCGTCGGCCAGAGCGGCCTCATCCACGATCTCGCCTCTGGCGACGTTGATGAAGGCGGCGCCGTCCTTCATCGCGGCGAAGGCGGCGGCGTCCATCATGCCGTGCGTCTCGTCCGTCCACATCGCCGCGACGACGACGAAGTCGGCCTCGGCGAGCATGGCGTGGAGTTCGCCGGGCGGGTAGAGCGCGTCGACGCCGTCCACGCCGTAGGCGACGGCCTGCGCCGAGCGCCGGGTGGCCGCTACGCGCATGCCTAGCCCCTTGGCGAGGCGGGCGACGTTGCGCCCGATGCCCCCGAGGCCGACGATGCCCATTGTCTTGCCCTCGAGGACGCGCATCAGCGGGTAGTTACGGCGGTCGAAGTCGCCCTCCAGCGTCTTGCGCGCAGCGACGTGCAGGCCCTTGGCGAGCATAGTGGCGGCGGAGACGGCCAGCTCGGCGATAGGTTCAGCCTGCGTATAGCCGCGCGCGGAGGTGAAGGGGACGCTTGTGTCCCAGTAGGGCGTGCCGCGCAGGTTGGAGACTCCGGCGAAGGGGCAGTGGAAGAGGATGGCGTTCTTGGCGCGCGGCAGGAGATGGTGGGGGAAGGGGAAGCTGAGGAAGACGGCGTGGGCGGCGGCCAGGGTGGCCTCGCGCTCGGCGGGGGTCATCAGGGGTTGAGGCGGGGGTGCGCCGCGGCGGCCGGGGCGGCCCATCATTGCGGCGTTGTCTTCGAGGGTCTCGTCGTAGAACTCCGCGTACGCCGCAGTGACGTTCAGGTTGGCGGGATCGACGGCGCGAATCTTGGCGAGCGCCTCCTCGCGGAGGTTGGCGACGACCAGCACGTTCAGGGGTAGAGGCAAGGCGCTCACGATGCTTCATTGTAGCGGAGGGCGCGTGCGCCGTGGCGCTGCGCACAGCGCCATTGGTGGGGTAGAGTGTGCGTAAGGAGCGTTGCTATGGAATCGAGGCACTGGCTGCACGCAGGGAGCGCGGAGGAGTTGGCGCGTCAGGGCTGCCGCGTAGTCACGGGCGCGGGACACGCCGTCGCGGTGTTCGCGCATGAGGGGCGTTTCTACGCGCTGGACAACCGCTGCCCCCATATGGGTTTCCCGCTGGCGCAAGGGACGGTGCAGGACGGGCTGCTCATCTGCCACTGGCACCACGCGCGGTTTGACCTGGCCAGCGGCGATACGTTCGACCTGTTCGCGGGCGACATCCCTCGCTTCGAGACGCGCACAGAGAACGGCGAGGTGTACGTGGCGGCTGCGGCGCCGGAGAGAGGCGAGGCCGAGCGTTGGAGCCGCCGCCTGGACGAGGCGTTGGAGCACAACGTGCGCCTGGTGATCGCGCGCTCCATCATCGGAATGATGAACGCGGGGGCGGACTACCGCGACGCGCTGCGCAAAGGCGCGTTGTTCGGCATGCGCAACTCGGCCAGGGGTTGGGACTCCGCGCTCACCATCCTGACCATCTGCGCGAATCTTCAGCCGTGGCTGGGCGAGGACGACCGACCGCTGGCTATGTACCAAGGCCTGCTTCACGTGGCCGACGAGACGGCGGGGCGCGCGCCGCGCTTCCCCATCGAGCCGTTGGGCGCGGGCGTGGACGACCCCGCGCGCTTGAAGGAGTGGCTGCGGCGCTTCGTGAACGTGCGCGATGCGGAGGCGGCGGAGCGGACGCTGCGCACGGCCATCGAGGCGGGCGTGAGCCGCGAGGACGTGGCGGACATGGTGTTCGCGGCCATCACCGAGCACCTGTACGTCGATACCGGGCACACCATCGACTTCGCGATGAAGGCGTTCGAGCTGCTGGAGCACGTGGGCTGGGAGCACGCGCCGCTGGCGCTCACGAGCCTCGTCCCCCAGATGATCTCGGCGTCGCGCAGCGAGGAGCAGTCGCAGTGGCGGCAGCCGGTGGACGTGTCGGCGCTGGTGTTCGAGGCGCGCCAAGAACTGCCGCGCTTGCGCGAGCAGGGCAGGCGCGCGTCCGCGCCGTGGGACGGCGAGGATGCGATAGTAGAGCGTATCCTGTCGGATGACCCCGCCTCAGCTATCGACGCGCTGAAGGCGGCGGTGGCGGACGGCGCGTCGCCGGAGCAGCTGGGCGCGGCGGTGGCCTACGCGGCGTTCGTACGGATGGCGCGCTTCCACCTGTCCAACGAGTTCGCGGACTGGAACACGGTGCACCACTGCGTCACCACGGCCAACGCGGTGCATCAGGCGCTGCGGCGTTTCGATTCGGACGATCTGCTGCGGGCGGTGTTCGACACGGCGATGTCGGTCTACCACGCGCGTTTCCTGAACATCCCGTCGGCGGCCATCCCCGCGCCGAACGGGAAGGGCGCCGGACCGGCGGAGACGCTCGACGGCCTGTTGCAGGCGATGGATCGTCAGCAGCACGTGGACGAGGCGGGCAGGCAAGTGGGCCGCTACGTTGACAGCGGCGCGTCGGACGCGGAGTTGCTGCGCGCGTTGGGGAACGCGCTGCTGCGCGAAGATTCGGGGTTCCACCAGTTCCAACTGGCGGAGGCGGCGTTCCAGCAGTACGCGCTGCGTCGCGGGACGGCGAAAGGGCGGGTTATCCTGATAGCGGCGGCACGCTTCCTGTCGGCGCACTCGCCGACGGTGCGGGCGGCGGGTCAGACTTACCGCACGGCCTTCCGCCTGCATCGCGGCGACCAGGTGTTCCAGGAGTAGCGCGGTAGGAGGGTAGGGGGCGCTAGCCGCCTCGCGCGTGGGGCCGTAGCTCAGTCGGGAGAGCGCCTGCTTTGCAAGCAGGAAGTCAGGGGTTCGAGTCCCCTCGGCTCCACCAGGGCCATAGGAAAGGGCAACCTCCACGCTGATGTGAAACAGGGTATGGCGCGCGGTCAAGACATAGGAGTGTTCATTACCGGAGCGGCGGGATTTGGCGGCTCTCACCTCGCCGCGGCGTTGCTGGAGCGCTGCTATCGCGTGACGGGTTTGGACGTGACGCCGCCTAGCCGCGCCGGGCTGTTGCGGGGAGCGTTGCTCAACGAGTGTTTCCGCTACCTCTGGAAGAGCGTGCAAGACGTGCGGACTGAAGATATCGAGGGCCATGCCGTGGTTGTGCATCTTGCGGCGCAGGCGGACGCGCCGCTGGCGTTCGAGTCGCCTAGATACACGATTATGCAGAATATCGACGGCACGGTTGCGTTGCTGGAGGCGGTGCGGCGGGCGCAAAGTGTGAGCAAAGTATTGTTTGCAGGGTCGGGCAACGAGATTGGTCGGGCGCGCTATACGCCGATCGACGAAGAGCATCCGTTGACTCCGCACAACCCTTACGGATTCTCGAAGGCGGCGGCTGAGATGGCGCTGGAGGCATGGAGGCTGGCCTACGGCGTGCCCTCGGTAGTGATGAGGTCGGGCGTGGTCGTGGGGCCGAATATGCGTCAAGAGGTGTTCTTGTTCAGATGGCTGCGGAACGCGCTGCATGGTAAGCCTATCGTGGTCGAAGGCGGCAAGCAGACGCGCGACTTGGCGTTCATCGACGATGTTGTGAGGGCGTGGATGCTTGTGATTGAGGCGCCGGTTGAACTGGTCGTAGGAGAGAAGTTCTTCGTGGGATCAGGCGAAGAGTACGCCATCGAGGAATTGGCGGAGATGTGCCGGGATGCTGTGGGGAGCGACGCGCCGATCGAGTACGCCGCATACCGCCCCGGCGAGGAGGGGCATCGGGAGGCGTTCAGCATTGAGAAGGCGAGACGCGTGCTCGGCTATGCTCCTCGCGTCTCACCTAAAGAAGCGGTGGCGCTAACCGCCGAGTGGGTGAGAGCGGTGGGGTAGGCCCCTCCAGGCGAAGTGAATCTGATTAGCCTCGCGCCATAGCAGGAAGGCGTCCAGGTAGCGCGGCCAATCGATTTCGTCTACGGGCAACCGGTAGAGGGAGGCGACGAGCACGGCCAGGATGGAGTCGTGGGTGACGTAGAGGTTCAGGCGCGCGCCGGAACGCAGAGCGTCGATGAGCAGGCTCAGCAGGATGGAGACGCCTTCGGATGTGGTTCTCATACCGGGGGGCGGTTGGGCGCCAGTCAGCTGGCGCCGCACGATCTCCCGTATGCCGACTTGAAGGAAGAGCGCGCCGCTAGCCTCTGCGTCCACAGTGAAGGGGCCGTGCTCGCCAAGGCGCCAGTCCAGCACCGTGCGCTCGGGAAGGCCTGCGCCTCGGAGCATCGCTTTTGCGGTCGCTTCGCACCGGGGCACGGGGCTTGCGGCGGCGCTGATGCGCGGGCGGAGTGCGGCTAGGGTTGCGCCGAGGCGTTGGGCCGACGCGACGCCGCGGGCGGTCAGCGGCACGTCGCGGCCAAACGTTCCCGGAAGGATTGCCTCCCGCTCGGCGTGGCGCAAGAGCAAGGCAGCGTCGGCTTGGGCGGGTATGAGGTGGAGGCGTTCCGTAAGCCAAGATAGGCGGGCGGATTCGCTCATAGCGCACGGGCGCGCAGGATGGAGTTGACGGTTCCGGTCTCCTGTACGTCGAGCAGAGCGAAGCCGGCTTGGTCGAGAAGGCGCTTGAAGTCTTCCTTGGTGCGCTCGGCGCCTCGAGTCATAACGAGCATGTTCAAGTCCAGCAGGCCGCCACGGCCGTCTGCGTCGTCCAAGACGAGCTCAATCAAGTAGAGGGCGCCGCCAGGAGGCATCGCATCGCGAGCGCGCCAGAGGATGCGGAGGGCGTCGGGCTCAGGCCAGTCGTGGAGCACGCGCGCGAGGATGACGGCGTCGGACTTAGCAGGCCACGCTTGGAAGAGGTCTCCCGCTACGAACCAGCACCTTCCTCCGAGGTCTGAGGGGACTATTGCGGTTTCCACCACTTCTTTCCTGTCCATAACGGTTGCTTCCATTTGGGGGCAGGAGCGAAGGAGAGAGAAGGCCAGTTCTCCTGTGCCGCCTCCGGCATCGAGGATGCTGGAGGCGGCACCGAAGTCGGCTGCGTCCGCAAGACGGGCGTAGTCGTGCTTTGCGTAGGCGGCCATAGCCGAGTGATAGGCGCGGAGTTCGGCGGGGTTGTCTTGAAGCCAGTCGAAGAAGTTCTTGCCGTGGAGGCTGTCGAAGGAGGGCTCGTCGCTCTGAAGCGAGCGGGCAAGTCCGGCCCAGGCCGCGTAGGACTCTTCGCCCCAGTGGCGGGCGGCATCTGCGAGGGAGAGGGGGTGGCTTCTTGTTAGGAGTGCGCCGAGTTCGGTCGGATAGTAGACGCCTTGGCCATCCCTCCGCGCGAGACCGAGCTCTGCGAGCGCCCTCATCAGCCTAATCCCAACCGATGGGTGAAGCGCCGTCAACCGCTCCACCTCTTCAGCGGAGGCGGGGAGGGCCTCGAATACGCCGAGTTGGACGGCGGCGTAGATGGCTTGCGTGCGCCAGGCGCCGACCATCTTGTCCGATAGAACCGCTACGGGCGAGGCGAGAGGCTCACGAAGCTCCATCAGGACGCGGCCTGCCTCGTCGATGACGCAGAGGGAGCCGTCGAACTGCTCGACCCGCGCCTGCCCGTTGTAGAAGGGCTCCACGGTCTTGAAGTGCGTTTGGTAGAGCGGCTCGCCGCTCATATCAACGTGGCGCCAGCCGATGGCGTCGCGCGCTTGGGCGAGCCGTTTGTGGAATACGTCGAGGTCGTGGAACCAGCGGCCATGCAGCAGGTTGCCGGAAGAGTCTATGTGCGTGTGCTTGCCGTCTTCGCGTTGGACGACGGCGTGGCCGTCTTTGAAGTCGCCGACGTAGCAGTAGCGCTCGGCATAGGCGGGGGAGCCGTCGGCGGCGAGGTGAGCGTAGGCGCCGTTGGGGAGGCGGACGGGGCAGCGGCCTTCTTGGAAGTTGCCGCACCAGGCGTAGCGTTGGGGGTAGATCGGGGTTCCATCGGCGAGGATGTGGAACCATCCTTCCTCCGAATGCACGGCGGCGCGACCTTCGTAGAAGCCGAAAGTGCGAACGTAGCGTTCGGGGTAGGCAGGCAGTCCGTTGGGGGCTATGTGGTATGCACCCGATGCATCGCGGGCGGGGGCAAGTCCGGGATCATGGAATTTGAGTACCTCGTCAAATCTGAAGGCATACGCCGGACGCCCCTGGTGGACGTGGTGCGACGCGTCTGCCGACACCGAGTATTGCAGCCAAGGCTCCGTCATGCGTCCACCGGGCGCCGCATATTGCAGGTTTGGCAAAGCGCGTTCCGCGCGTAGGTTGCTTGGAGGGTTTTGTACTGGGGGCTGCGCCATATGTCGCGGAGGCTGACGCTGTTCAGGTTGCCGAAGTCGCCGAGCGTGCGGCGCAGCGCGTCGGGGGCGCAGCAGGGGTTGAACCTGCCGTCGGAGGCCACCCACGCCTCCTGCCCAAGAAAGGGGCAGACGGCGCCGGGGGCGATGTCGTCCCGTGCGGTCTCTTCGAGCTTGAAGATGTTCTCGAGGAGCACGCGACGGCCATCGGGCAGCCGGTGGCGCTCGGCGGCTTCGTGCGCGGCCTCGACGATGGCGTTCCAACGGGCAACGGCGCCATGACTTCTGCGCATAGACTGGCGGCGCACCTGGTGAAAGTTGACCCAGAGGTGGTGCCCCTTGACCCTGTCCACGCCCATGCCTGCGGCGAGTTTGACAACGGCGGGCAGTTCGGCGGCGTTGACCTCCATGAAGGTCAACTGGAAGGTTACGCGACAGCGGTTGCCGCCGCTTCGTGCGTGAGCGTCCCTGACGGCGATGAACACGCGGACGTTTTCGAGGACATCCTCCCAGTTGGAGCCGAGCATGACCTGCTGGTGGGTTTGCTTAGTTGCGCCGTTCCAGGACACCTTCACGTCGGATGCTACGGGGACGATGCGCTCAGCCCATGCCCACGCGCCGCGTTTCGGGAATGTTCCGTTCGTGGTGAGGTTGAGTTTGACGCCGTAGGCGGCGCAGAGGTCGAGAATCTCGTCGAAGTGGCGGTAGAGGAGTGGTTCACCCATGGTGGATGGGATGATTTCGCGCAGGCCGGCGCCTTTGGATTCGTCGAGGATGCGGCGGATCAGGTCGATTCTCATCCGGCGCTTGGGGCGACCGGCCTTGCGCCGTTCGGGCTGGGTTGCGCTGTAAGGGGAGTGGTCTTCGCACATGATGCAGTGGAGATTGCAGTCGTCGGGGTTAGTGTCGAACGTGATGCGCCACGGGCCGGGGCTGCCGGGTTGAGCCGGGGCGGGCGGCTCGGAGGGCGCGTCGTATAGCCTGGCGGTGGGAGTCATAGGCGCCCGCCTTTGGTTCGCACGCTGTGGTAGAGCCGCTCGACGGCGAGGGCGTGTTCGGCCATATCGGGGACATTCCCGTCTGCCGACTGGACGTAGCCGCGGCTGCCCAAGCGCAGGGCGAGAGGCGGATCGTCGGCCAATCGTTGCATCTGTCTGGTGAGGGAACGGGGGTCGCGGTGGGCGAAGAGCAGGCCGTTGAGTTCGTGGTGGACGTACTCGGCCATGCCCCCATAGTCGGCGGTTATCACGGGCACTCCGGCCTGCAAGGCTTCGTGGATGACGAGAGGCGAATTCTCTCCCCAGATAGAGGGGACGACAATGGCGTCGACGTGGTTGAACACGTCGTGGACGATGGCTTGGTTGCGGTAGCCGCCCATCCATGCTACGCGATCACCGGCAGCGCAGGGCAGACTCCGCGCCAATGCTTGGAGCGCCTCGGTCTCGACGCCTCTGTGCGGCCCCCAGATGCGGAGATTGGAGTTGCCGGAGAGGGAACCGAAGGATGCGATGAGATAGTTGACCCCCTTGGCGGGAATGTGGGTTCCGATGTATCCGAACGTGAAGGGCTCGCCCGGCGCTCTGCGGCGGCCTTCCATTTGCTGCCGGTGAAAGCCGTAGTCAAGGTAGGCGAGCTTGCGCTCGGGCAGGCCGAAGTCGTCTCTGAATCGCCGCAAGAGATATCGAGAGGGAGCGATGAAGAGGTCGACGGCGTCGCACACGTTGCGCACGTGCTCCATTCGGCGGTTGACCCATTGCGTCCAGTAGAGGGCGTCCGCTTCGTACTCGTCCTCGGCGCCGGAGAAGTAGCGTGCGTAGCAGCGGACGGCGCACTTCCTGTCATCCTGTCCGTCGCAAGCGGCCCAGACGTCTGACGGGTCGCTTGGATACATCTGGATGAATTGACCGCGTGGACACATCAGCCAATAGTCGTGGAGGGTGAAGACGATGGGGAGGCCCCTGTCTTTGGCGGCGAACACGAGCGAAGTGGAGAGGTGGTTCAGGTGGCCGACGTGGACGATGTCGGGGCGCACTTCGTCCAGTAGGGCGGCGAATGCGGCGTCCACCGCCGGGTGGCGGTAACCGTCGCGCGCCCGCGCCATGTTGATGACGCGCAGGGCGATCCGGGAGTCGAAGGGGTCGCGCTCCCTCTGAGTTGCGTACTCCGGTAGGAAGGCGTTTTCCTGTCTGGTGAAGACGTGCACTTCGTGACGCTCGGCAAGGGCGTGAGCGAGGCCCTGACTGTAGACCTCGGAGCCGGCGTTGTACCGCATGGGATAGCCGTGGATTACCTGTACGACCTTCACGGGTGCATCTTATCGCGATTTTGGGGCTGGACGGATGGCGAGGCGTGTTTGGCGGCTGGTCTACTCCCGCGTGTGCGAGGGGGGGCCGGGTTCTTGTGGGGGATGCCCCGTACCCCCAGCCGGGCTACTCCTCGTCGGGGACGAGGTCCGCCTGTCCCTGGTACAGGCCGACGCGGAGGACGATCCAGCAGAGCACGCCGATCCACAGCGAGCCGCCGGCGATGGTGAGCATCACGCTCGGCCCCAGACCTTCGACGTGCTGCACAAAGGCCAGATTCGCTCCCAGCAGCACCCCGAGCAGCACGAGACCGTAGGCCGCCGCCTTGAACAGGTTCATCGACGCGAATCTAGCGGCGAGGCCCAAGCCCATCAGTATGGATGCCACGCACGAGATGGAGAGGAAGGCATAGTGCAGCACCGCGCCCGCCGCGTAGACGGACAAGGCGAGCGCGTTGAGCTCGGCCTGCACCTCAGGCCCCGTACCCTCGCCTACGCCGTGGGCGAGGATAGGCACGATGGTGTGGCTAGTGGACATCTGGGCGACGTAGACGCCCCAACTGAAGAGCATGCCGCCGATCCCGAACCGCAGCGCCAGCCCCGCCAAGCTTGCTTGGGAAGGCGCCAAGCGGAAGAGGTAGAAGGCTCCGAACGCAAGGAGCACCACTCCGAAGATCGACGCGAGCGTGGTCACGTGCGTCATGTTGGGGCTCCCGGTCACCGCGTCGACGCGGGCGCCGAAGTCCAACCGGTCCACGAAGCCATCCAATGCGCCGGGGTAGAGCAGCGCCGCGCCGGCGGTCAGCAGCGCGCCGATGATGAGCGCGAGGCCCGCAGCCTTGTGCGCCCGCATTCCTGCCGCAACGCTTGCCGTGCTCATATCGACCTCCTTGCATGCCTACGGAGAGGCGGACCCCTCTGCTCGCGCACGCTAGCACGCCGCCGTGTGCGCGGGCAAACCATGCGGCGCGCGTGGTTCCGCGCGCGCCCACTATCGCTACTGCGTGGCGGCCTTCCGAATGACGGCGTGTGGAGAGTGAGAGCGGCGGACAGTGGAAAAGGTGGCTATGCAAGGGTCTTCGGAGCATGTCCTCGCGAAAGCGGGGAGTGGAGCAGGGAGAGAATCACTTCCGCCCTGGCAGGAGAGGGAGGGCGCCCCCTCCCCCGCCAGGGAGCTAGGCTGCGTTGGGCAGCGGGCCGGTCTTATCGCCAACCCGTTCCGGGAAGGCGATGACCTTTGCGGGAGCGCCGCCCGCCTGCGCGGGCAGCGACACCTCCGCCGAGGCGGCAGTCCGTGCCTCCGCCTCCAGCGTCTTTGCCGTGAGGTTGATGATGAAGTTGAGCATTGCAGTGCCTCCGGTATCGTATGCTGGCCTGGGTTGGCGCGGTATGGGCGCCGTTCTGGGCCGCTACGGAATACGATACACCATTACGGATTCCATTGCAAGTGTTTTTCACAATCATTTGTGAACGAAGGCACAATATTGTGCTAAGAGTCAGCTTGCCCTAAGCGCTGAGGGAGAGAGGACAGGTTTCAAACCTGTCCCTACAAGATGGCTTATGAGGCGGACGGGGAGTCCGGTTGGAGGTTGGCGGCCTTGCGGGGGGGGGGGGGGGGGGGGGGGGGGGTGGGGGCGCGTCCGCAGCAGGGAGTGGCCGCAGGTGAGGCAGCGGACGCCGATGTCCGCGCCCAGCCGCTCCACCCGCCACGCCGTCCCGCCGCACGGGTGCGGCTTGCGCAGCGTCAGCGTGTCCCCCAACGCGAACTCCGTCACCATAGGCGCCCCGCCCCGCGAACGGCGTTAATGGCATCGCGCATCGCCTCCGCCGCCGCCCGCGCCGCGTCGGCGTAGTCGGCGCCGCCGGAGGCGTAGAGGATGCTGCGGGAGGCGTTGAAGAGGGCGCGCATGCCGTTCGCGTCCACGCCCGCCGCCACCGCCGCCTCGAGGTCGCCCTGCTGCGCGCCCAGGCCGGGGACAAGGATGGGCATATCGGGGCAGAGGGCGCGGACGTGCGCCAGTTCGCGCGGATGCGTCGCCCCCGCCACCAGGCCCACGTTCCCGCGCGTGTTCCACTCCGACGCCAGGCGCGCGACGCGCCCGTAGAGCGGCTCGCCGCCGACCTCCAGCGCTTGCAGGTCGGCGCCGCCGGGGTTGGAGGTGCGCGCTAGGATGAAGACGCCGCGCTCCTCGTAGGCGAGGAACGGCTCCAGCGAATCGCCGCCCATCCACGGGCTGACCGTCACCGCGTCCGCAACACCGCCTTGGCGTAGGCGCGGGCGCTCGGCGGGAAGTCGCCGCGCTTGGCGTCGAGCACCACGGGGACCCGGCGCGCCTTGGCGGCGGCGATGGTCTGTTGAAGGGCGCGCAGCCCGTCGAACCCCTCCGCCTCGAAGAAGGCGATGTTGGGCTTGAAGGCGCAGACGAGGTCGGCGGTGGCGTCGATGATGGCGCTCGTGAAGGCGGCCATATCTTCGATGGGGAGGGAGGGCCGCCACGGGTCGAGGCCTACGCACAGGAGCGAGCGGTTGCGGCGGGCCGTCTCGTCGAGCGCTTCTACGAAGCGTGACATGGCGCGGCAAGTGTACCATCGGCTCCGATATGAGCGCCCCGTCCGCCGTCTCCGCCTTCGCCGCGTTCGCGCTGATGCGCCGCATCCCGACGCCGCTCGATGCGTAAGGACGGCGCGGGCGTGCTGCTGCGGGAGGTGTACGAGCGCCTCTACGCCGCCTACGGACCGCAGGACTGGTGGCCTGGCGACGGGCCGATCGAAACAATCATTGGCGCCGTCTTGACCCAGAACACGGCGTGGACGAACGCCAAGCGCGCCTTGGAGCGGCTGAAGGAAGCGGGCGCGATGTCGCCCGCCGCGTTGCGGGCTCTCCCCGAGGCCCGGATTGCGGAGCTCGTGCGCTCCAGCGGCTCCTACAACGTCAAGGCGCGCAAGCTCAAGGCAGTGGCTGAGTGGCTTGGGGAGTACGGCGACGACCCGGCGCAACTAGCCCGCCGCGAAGCCAAAGCGCTGCGCCGCGAGGCGCTGGGTGTGTACGGCGTCGGCCCGGAGACGGCGGACGTCATCGTGCTCTACGCGGCGGGGCTGCCCTCGTTCGTCATCGACGCGTACACCATCCGTGTCTTGGAGCGGCTGGGAATCGAACCGGAGCGCCGCTCCTACGAGGGCTACCAGGCGCTGTTCGAGGAGCGCTTGCCTCCCGACGCGCCGTTCTTCAATGAGTTTCACGCGCTGCTGGACGTACACGCATCGGCGACCTGCCGCAAGCGCGCCCCGCTGTGCGGGGAGTGCCCGCTGCGGGAGGTGTGCGCATATGGGGGCGCCAGCGCCGCTAGCGCTGGGGGACTGGCTTCGGCTCCACGACTTGCATAGAGCTGAGGTAGGGCAGGTTGCGGTAGCGCTCGTCGTAGTCGAGGCCGTAGCCGACGACGAACTCGTCGGGGATCTCGAACCCGGCGTAGCGCAGCGGAACGTCCACCACGCGGCGCGCGCGTTTGTCGAACATCGCGCACATCTCCACGCTCGCAGGGCGCTTGGCGAGCACGTGCTGCATGATGGGACGCAGGGACATGCCGGTGTCTACGATGCCCTCGACCAGGATGACGTGCCGCCCGGCCACGTCCACGTCGATGTCGCGCATCACCTCGACATGGCGGTCTTGGCCGCCGCCGTAGCGTGAAACGCTGATGAAGTCGGTCTCGATGGACAGGTCGCTCGCCTTGCGGATGAGGTCGGCCATGAAGACGAAGGCGCCGCGCAACACGCCGACGAAGATGGGGGATTGGCCGGCGTAGTCCTGCTTGATCCGCCGCGCCAGCTCGCCGACGCGCGCTTGTATCTGCTCCTCAGTGAAGAGGACGCGGTCGAGGCCCTTGACCTCGGCGTCGGAGAGGGGACCGTAGCCGTATTTGCCCAGCAGGCGCACGTAGTCGCGGCGGTAGAGGAGCTGGATGTTGACGTCGGGGTAGAGCTCCTTCGCCTGGCGCAGCTTGCGGTTCTTCTGCGTAACCAGGCTCTGCTTCATCGTGGTGAGCTCGAAGTACTGGTCTTGCTCTGGCAGGTAGAAGTCGGGCGAGAACATCTCGACGACGCGGTTGCCCTCCCACCGCAGCGGGAAGGAACGCGGCTCGTAGAGGTACGGCACCTTGTAGTAGTCGAGCATCTTTGCGAATTCCTGCTCGCTCGGATGCATGAAGGACACGTCGCCCGTCTCGTCCGGGCCTTGCCCGCTCTTGCGTCGCGGCTTGGGCGCCATTGGCCGGTCTTGCCGCTCTGCGCCTCGGGGCGCCGGGGCGAGGAGCGGCGCGGCGCGGGCCGCTTCCGGCTGCGCTTGGGCGCGCCCGGCGGCGGAGCGCCGTCCGCGGCGGCGAGAGGGAGGCTCGGGGGTCTCCGCGTCCGCCTCAGGGGACGGCGTTTGCTCGGCGCCTGCGTTCGCTGCTTGGGCTTGCGCCTCAGGCTGCGCTTGGGCGCGCGGCGGAGCGCCGTCCGCGGCGGCGAGAGGGAGGCTCGGGGGTCTCTGTGTCCGCCTCCGGCGACGGCGTTTGCTCGGCGCCTGCGTTCGCTGCTTGGGCTTGCGCCTCAGGCTGCGCTTGGGCGCGCCCGGTGCCGGAACGCCGTCCGCGGCGGCGAGAGGGGGGCTTGGAGGCCTCCGCGCCCGTCTCGGGGGACAGCGTTTGCTCCGCGCTTGCGTTCGCTGCTTGGGCTTGCGCCTCAGGCTGCGCTTGGGCGCGCCCGGCGGCGGAACGCCGTCCGCGGCGGCGCGTGGCAGGCTTGGGCGCGTCCTCCGCGTTCGCCTCAGGGGCCAGAGCCTCCACCTCGGAGGAGGGCGGGTTGACCAGGGGGGCTGCGCGGCGTCTGCGCGTGCGCCAGACGGACGGCGCGTCTTGCGCGGCTGCGTCGGCAGGGGCACCCGCCTGCTGAGGGCGCCGCCTGCGCCGCGGGGGGGTTGCCTGGGAACTGTTGGTGGTTGTGTCGTCGTGTTGTTCGGTCAAGGCTTGCTCGCTTCGAGTGTAGTGTGGTTAGGGCAGGCCGCCAACGTAGTCGGCTGTCGTGGCGACATGGATATCGGCGCGGCCGGTGGCGAGGGCGCTGACGGCGGCGCGGGCGGTGTCCATCGACGTGTAGCAGGGGATGCGGCGTTCGGTGGCCGCGCGGCGGATCTCGAATCCGTCGCGCAGCGCCGCCGAGACCTCGGCGATGGTGTTCACCACGCCGTCAACCGCGCCGCTCTCGACGATGCTGACTGCGTTGGGCTCGGGTTCGCCCGCCTTGTTGACGATGCTCACGGGGATGCCGAGTCCCTCGACGAGCGCGCCTGTGCCAGCGGTGGCGTAAAGGCGGTAGCCGAGTTCGTGGAGCGTCTTGAGCCAGGGCACGGCCTCGGCCTTGTCTCGGTCGGCGACGCTTACGAGAAGCGAGCCTTGGGAAGGGAGCATGAGGCTCGCGGCCATCAGCGCCTTGGCGACGGCGGCGGACTCTGTTGTGTCCACGCCCATCACCTCGCCGGTGGACTTCATCTCGGGGCCGAGATAGGTGTCCACGCCGCCCAGCTTGGACATAGAGAAGACGGGCGCTTTCACGCCCACCAGGGGCGTTCGGGGCTGCAAGCCGCCTCGATAGCCCTGGTTGGTGAGGCTGCGGCCAAGCATGACGTTGGTGGCCAACTGCACTATCGGCACGCCGGTTATCTTAGAGATGAAGGGGATGGTGCGGCTGGCGCGCGGGTTCACCTCAATCACTGAGACATCCGGCTCGCCGCTCCCCTGCTCCATAAGCACGAACTGGATGTTCATCAGGCCGCGCATGTCCAGGCCCAGGCCGATGCGCGTCGTGTAGTCCACCAGGGTATCCACCTCCGCCTCGGTCAGCCTTAGCGCCGGATAGACGGCCATGGAGTCGCCGGAATGGACTCCCGCGCGCTCGATGTGCTCCATGATGCCCGGGATGAGCACCTGCTCGCCGTCGCATACCGCGTCCACCTCCACCTCGACACCCTCGAAATACTTGTCGATGAGGATGGGGCGGCCCTGGCCCGCCTCGACCGCCGCGCGCAGGTAGCGCACCAGCGCCGTCGCGTTGTCCACGATCTCCATTGCGCGCCCGCCGAGCACGTAGGAGGGGCGCACCAGCAGGGGAAACCCTAGGCGCTGCGCCACGCTCAACCCCTCCTCTAGCGTCGTAACCGTCGCCCCAGGCGGCTGCGGCACGCCCAGGCGTTCCATCAGTTGGCCGAAGCGCTCGCGGTTGGAGGCGGCGTCGATCGCGTCGGCGGACGAGCCGGCGATGGGCAGTCCGGCGTGGTCGAGAACCTGGCTGAGGTTGATGGCCGTCTGCCCGCCGAACTGGACGACGGACGGCGGCGCGTCCTCGCCGCGCGTCTCGTTCTCGAGCAGGTCGCGGACGCTCTCCTCGTCCAGCGGCTCGAAGTAGAGGCGGTCGCTGGTGTCGAAGTCGGTCGAGACCGTCTCCGGGTTGGAGTTGACCATGATGCTGGCGACCCCCGCCTCGTGGAGCGCCCACGCGGCGTGGACGGAGCAGTAGTCGAACTCGATGCCCTGGCCGATGCGGATAGGCCCGCTGCCGATGACCAGGGCGCGCTCGGCGGGAAGCGGCGCCGCCTCGTTTTCCTGTTCGTAGCAGGAGTAGAAGTAGGGGGTTACGGCCTCGAACTCGGCGGCGCAGGTGTCGACCATCTTGTAGACGGGGCGGATGTTCCAGGCGCGGCGGCGCTCGCGCACCTGCTCGCCCAGCAGGTCGGCGAGGGCGCCGATGCTCTCGTCGGGCATCCCGGCGCGTTTGGCCTCCCACAGCAGCTCGGGCGTCAGGTCTTCGGCGAGCAGGTGGCGCTCCATATCGACGATGCGCTCCATAGCGTGCAGGAACCACGGGTCGTAGTGCGTCCGGCGCGCCAGGTGGTCGATGGACGCGCCGCGCCGCAGCGCCGCCATAATCGCCCACGGACGGAGGTCGCTGGGGTCGAGGGGGAGTTCGTCGGGCACTTTGTCCGCCCAGGCGGGGTCTTCCCACAGTAGGGAGCGCCCGCCGATCTCGAGGGAGCGCATCGCCTTCTGCAGGGCGGGCTCGAAGGCGCGGTCGATGGCCATCACCTCGCCCGTCGCCTTCATCTGCGTGCCCAGGGTGCGGTCGCCGCCGGAGAATTTGTCGAAGGGCCAGCGCGGAACCTTCACCACGCAGTAGTCGAGGGCGGGCTCGAAGGCCGCCTTGGTGCGCTGGGTTACGGCATTGGGTATCTCGTCGAGGCGCAGGCCGACCGCGATCTTGGCGGCGACACGGGCGATGGGGTAGCCCGTGGCCTTGGAGGCGAGGGCGGAGGAGCGGCTGACTCGCGGGTTCACCTCGATGACGTAGTAAGTGAGAGGAGGGGGCGCGCCGCCGGGCAGCGATTCGCCAATGACTGGGTGCGGCGCGAGCGCGAACTGGATGTTGCAGCCGCCCTCGATGCCGAGCGCGCGGATGATGCGCAGGCTGGCCGAGCGCAGCATCTGGTGCTCCTTGTCGGAGAGCGTCTGGCTCGGGGCGACGACGGCGCTGTCTCCCGTGTGCACGCCCATCGCGTCGAGGTTCTCCATATTGCAGATGGTGATGCAGGTGTCGGCGGAATCGCGCATCACCTCATACTCCAGCTCCTTCCACCCCTGGAGCGATTTCTCGACGAGCACCTGGCTGATCGGGCTGGCGGCGAGGCCGCTGCGCGCCACCGTCTGCAACTCCTCGTAGGTGGCGACGAATCCGCCGCCGGTGCCGCCGAGCGTGTAGGCGGGGCGCACGGCGACGGGCAGGCCGATGCGCCCGGCGGCGGCGAGCGCATCGTCGAGCGTGGTGGCGATCTCGCTCGGCGGCGCGGGCTCGCCGATGGAGTGGAGCATCTCGCGGAAGAGGCGGCGGTCCTCCGCCCGCTTGATGGTCTCCAATGACGTGCCGAGCAGCCGCACGCCGTAGCGGTCGAGGATGCCTGCGTCCGCCAGCTCCACGGCGAGGTTCAGCCCCGTCTGGCCGCCGAGCGTGGGCAGCAGGCCGTCGGGGCGCTCCTGGGCGATGATCCGCTCCAGCACCTCGACGGTCAGCGGCTCCACGTAGACATGGTCGGCGACCTCGGCGTCCGTCATGATGGTGGCGGGGTTGGAGTTGACGAGGACGGTCGTCACGCCCTCTTCGCGCAACGCCTTGCACGCCTGCGTCCCCGCGTAGTCGAACTCCGCCGCCTGCCCGATGACGATAGGCCCGGAGCCGATGACGAGGACTTTGCGGGGGTTAGGCGTCACTCGGCGCTCTGCCCCATCATCGCCAGGAAGTCGTCGAAGACGTGGGCGTTGTCCAGGGGGCCGGGCGACGCCTCGGAGTGGTACTGGATGGTAAGCACGGGGGCTTCGCGGTGGCGTAGGCCCTCGACCGTGTCGTCGTTCAGGTTGCGGTGCGTGACCTCGAGGGTAGAGGGCAGGCCCGCCTCGTCTACGGCGTAGCCGTGGTTCTGGGCGGTTACGGACACGCGCCCCGTGCGCAGTTCGTGGACGGGGTGGTTGCCGCCGCGGTGGCCGAACTTGAGCTTGTAGGTGGCGCCGCCCATTGCGCGGGCGATGACCTGGTGGCCGAGACAGATGCCGAGGATGGGCGTCTCGCCTATGAGCGCCTTGGCGGTTTCCACCGTGGCCTCGTTGTGGACGGGGTCGCCTGGGCCGGGGGAGAAGACGACGCCGTCGGGGCGCAGGGCGAGCACGTCTCGGGCGCTCGCGGTTGCGGGCAGTACGTTGACGCTGCATCCGCGCGCCGCGAGTTCGCGGAGGATGTTGTACTTCACGCCGCAGTCGACGACGGCGACGCGGGCGCGGCTTTGGGCGCGCTCCTCCCACGCGTAGCGCTCGGCGGTGGTTACCTGGGCGACGTAGTCCACGGCGTCGTAGGCGGGGAGGGAGCGGAGGCGGGCGAGCGCGTCGTCGGGCGCGCCGCCGGTGATGGCGCCCATCATCACCCCGGCGGAGCGGATGCGGCGCGTGAGGGCGCGCGTGTCGACGCCCGCGATGCCGGCGACGCCCTCGGAGGCGAGGTACTGGTCGAGGGTCGCTTCCGCGTTGTAGTGGCTGGGGGTGGTCGAGTGTCCGCGCACGGCGAATCCGGCGACCTGGATGCGGCGCGACTCCACGTCCTGCGCGGCGATGCCGTAGTTGCCTTGGAGCGGGTAGGTGGGGATGACGATCTGGCCGGCGTAGGAGGGGTCGGTCAGCATCTCCTGGTAGCCCATCATGGAGGTGTTGAAGACGACCTCGCCGAAGGCTTCGGCGGGGGCGCCGAACGCCTCGCCCCGGTAGACGGCGCCGTCGGCTAGGACGAGGTGGGCGACCGTCACGCCGCCGCTCCTTCGGATAGGCCGACGCCGTCGTAGGCGATCTCGCCCCGAGCGATGGTGAGCTTGACGCGGCCTTGGAGGAGTTCGCCGTCGAGGGGCGTGTTCTTGCCCTTGGAGGCGAAGCCGCTTGCGTCCACGAGCCACTCTTCCGCCTCGTCGAACAGCACGAGGTCGGCGGACGCGCCCTCGCGCAGCGTGCCCAGCCCGGCCCCGGCGGCGCCGAGGATGGCGGCGGGCGCCGCGGTGAGGCGCTCGACCAGCGCGGGGAGCGTGAGCGTTCCGTCGCGCACCAGGCCCATCAGCGAGCCGAACGCCGTCTCCAGCACCGACAGCCCGACCGCCGCCTCGTCGAAAGGGACGGCCTTGTC
>JAGWBE010000057.1:0-712 GCA_021296055.1 Dehalococcoidia bacterium
CACGATGGTCTCCTCCCCCGCGGGCGCGTCCACGTTGAGGCGCCCCGAGACGGTGGCCAGGTTCAGGTCGGGCCGTCCCGTAATCTCCACGCTGAGCGGGATCGTGGACGAGTAGCTATCGTTGGAGACTGTGAACGGGATGGTGTACACCCCCGCGCGCTCGAACGGCGGCGGCTCCACGCGCACGCTCACGCGCTGCGTCGCGTTGTCCACCGGCGCTACGCTCGAGATGATTCGCTCGTCCCCGAACGCCGGCAGGAACTGCACCGTCCAGTTCAACGGCGACTCCGCGCTCAGGTCGAGCGAAGCGTCCGCGCCAGTCCGGTTCTTGATCGCCACCTCGAACGAGAAGCGGCTCGTCGCAGCCCCTTGCAGGAACGGGAACGTGCTCTCCAACACCACGTCGCCCGACTCCACCGGCGTCAGCCGCGGCAGCGCCACCGTGATGACCGCCGAGTCGAACGTGACCCGCCCATCCACCGACACGATGTCCAGCGTGATGGGGAAGGAACCCCCCTCCGTGTCGTTGGGGTCGGGCGTGATGCGGAGGCGGTGCTCCGCCACGTTCGAATCCTCCGTCCCGTCATAAGGCTCCAGCGCCAGTTGACGGAGGCGGAAGTTGGTGAAGCGGTCCCACACGTTCGCCTCCCACCCTTCCGGCACGTGGGAGAAGTCGAAGCGCACGATGCGCCGCTCCGTGGAGTGATTGATG
>JAGWBE010000057.1:973-4876 GCA_021296055.1 Dehalococcoidia bacterium
GCCCGCAAAGTCATTAAGGAAAGGTTGCGGGCTATGGCCGCGCTGCCGCCTTCGCAGCCTCCCACAGCGCCCGTTTCTCACCCGCCTCCATATCCGCCAGCCGCTCCCCCCGCCCCCGCGCCGCCTCCTCCACCAGGCGGAAGCGCTCCGCGAATCGGCGGTTCGCGCCCCGCAGCGCCGCCTCCGCGTCCACCCCCATACGCGCCGCGCTCACCACCGCCATGAACAGAACGTCGCCCACCTCCTCCTCGCGGCGCTGCGCGGTCGGCGCCTCCCGAACCTCCGCCAACTCCTCCCCTAGCTTGTCCAACGCCGCCTCGTCCGACTCGAACGCGAACCCCGCGCGCGCCGCCCGGTCAGCCGCCGCCTGCGCGTAGGCCAGGGCCGGCATCGCGCGCGGAACGCCGTCCAGCATCGAGCGGGCGCCCTCTCCCTTCGCCTGGCGCTCCTCCGCCTTCAGCGCCTCCCACTGCCCCAGCGCCTCGCGCGCGCTCGACGCCGCCGCGTCCGCGAACACGTGCGGATGACGGCGCACCAGCTTCTCCGTCAAGCGCGCCAACACGTCCCGCATCGTGAACCGCCCCCCGTCCGCGCCTATCTGCGCGTGGAAGACCGTCTGGAACATCAGGTCGCCCAGCTCTTCCACCATCGCGCCCGTCTCCCCCGAGTCGATCGCCTCCAGCGCCTCATACGCCTCCTCCACCAGCGTATTGCGCAGCGACAGATGCGTCTGCTCCAGATCCCAAGGGCAGCCCCCCTCCGGATCGCGCAAGCGCCGCATCACCTCCAGCAGCGCGTCGAACTCGGCGGCGGTAGCGGCGGCGTGGTCGGCGGTCTGCGTCATAGCCCTCTCCGGCGAACGTGGTCTCTCCCTTAGTATGCCGCCGCCGCCCGCAGGGGCAAGAGGAGACTCTTGCGTAACCCCGGCCCCCTTCACGCGAGGAGCGCCGAGGGGCGGCCAGCCCCTCGGCTGGGGAGTGGGGGTATCCCCCACAAAACCTTCTTACCTCTTCGAGGGGTGGGAGGCGGGGCAAGCGAGTAGCTCCGCAACGCGCCACGGCGTCCCCCCAAAGCCTTGCCCTCGCGCGCCCCTTCGCCTAGAATGGAGCGGTTGCGCGCGGTTTCACCGTCGCGGCTCCGTGTGAACCTATGACCTACGCCATCATCGAAACGGGCGGCAAGCAGTACCGGGTCGCGCCCGGCGACCGCATCACCGTCGAGAAGATCTCCGCCGACGAGGGCGCCTCCGTCGAACTCGACCGCGTCCTGCTCGTCGAGGGCGACGACGGCGTGCGCGTCGGCGACCCGCTCGTCGAGGGCGCCCGCGTCCTTGCCGAGGTTTCCGCGCAGGCCAAGGCCGACAAGATCATCGTCTTCAAGTACAAGTCAAAGGTGCGCTACCGCCGCAAGCAGGGCCACCGCCAGCAAGTTACGCAGTTGGACATCAAGGCCATCGTGCCCGACGGCGCGGCGGCGCGGGAGTAAGGGGGAGTCTCATGGCGCACAAGAAGGCCGGCGGCAGCAGCCGCAACGGACGCGACAGCCAGGGCCAGCGCCTCGGCGTCAAACGCTACGGCGGACAGACCGTCCGCGCCGGAACCGTCATCGTCCGACAGCGCGGAACCAAGATTCACCCCGGTCGGCATGTCGGCCTCGGACGCGACTTCACCATCTACGCCCTCGTGGACGGCGTCGTCCACTTCGACCACGCCAACAAGCGCTCGCGGCGCGCCAACGTCGCCCCCTCTCTCAACGGCAACGGCGCCGCCCCGGAGCCGGCCGCGTGAAGACCGGCATCCACCCCACCTACTACGAGGCGGCGCAGGTCGTATGCGCTTGCGGCAACACCTGGACGACCGGCGCCACCAAGGAGCAGATCAAAGTCGAGATCTGCCACGCATGCCACCCCTTCTTCACCGGCGAGCAGCGCATCGTCGACACCGAAGGCCGCGTGGAGCGCTTCCGCCGCCGCTTCAACATCCAGTAGGGAGAACGTTGCCTACATGGGCGGCATCCTCCCCGCCATCCCCGCGCTCTCACCTCCGTCACTCCCGCGCCTCGCTTTCGTCATTCCCGCGAAAGCGGGAATCTCGCCTCGATGCACGCAGGGAGCGCCGAGGGGCGGCCAGCCCTTCGGCTGGGGGCGTGGGGGTATCCCCCACAAAAGGGTTTTCCCCCTTGGGGGTGGGGTGGGGAGCAGGAGCGCCAGGACAGTAGGCGCGGGCGGGGCGAGCTAATCCGCCGCCGACCCGACTAAGACTCGCACAGGCAGGGAGCAGTGGCTACGGAGCAGCAGCAGTCTCACCAACACACCTTCGTCTACGGCGGCCAGGCCGTCCTCGAAGGCGTGATGATTCGCGGCCTCCACGCCATCTCCGTCGCCGCGCGGCGCCCCGACGGCGTCATCAAACTCCGCTCCTTCCCGCCCCCCGGTTGGGCGCAGAACCCTCTGCGCAAGGTCCCCGTCGTTCGCGGCGTCGTGGTCATGGCCGAGATGCTCACCATCGGCGTCCGCGCCCTCACCTACTCCGCCCAGGTGGCCGCGGGAGACGAGGAAACCGAGCAGCCGATACCCGCCTGGAGCATGGCCCTAACGCTGCTGCTGGCGCTCGCCCTCGGCGCCGGCCTCTTCGTCGTCGCCCCCCTGCTCGTCACCACCGCAGCCGTCGACCGCCTCACCGAGAACTCCATCCTCAGCAACCTCGCCGAGGGCGTCATACGCCTCGCCATCTTCCTCGCCTACATCGTCTTCATCGGCCTTATGCCCAGCATCCGCCGCGTCTTCGCGTACCACGCCGCCGAGCATATGACCGTGCACGCCATGGAAGCGGGCCTCTCCTTGAAGTCGGAGAACGTGCGCCGCTTCCCGGCCGCCCATCCCCGCTGCGGCACCGCATTCCTACTGACGGTGATGCTCGTCTCCATCCTCGTCTTCGCCCTCCTCGGCACGCCCGACCTGCCCCTCCGCATCCTCTCGCGCATCCTGCTTATGCCCGTGATCGCCGGCATCTCCTACGAGATAATCCGCTTCAACGCCCGCCACAGCGGCGCCGCCGTCGTCCGCGCCCTCGCCGCCCCCAGCCTCGCCCTCCAGGCCCTCACCACCCGCAAGCCCGACGACGACCAGATAGAGGTCGCCATCGCCGCAATGAACGGCGCCATCGAAGCCGACCGCGCCGCCCAAGCCGCCTAGCCCCGCTCACCCGGAGGTCTCCTATGCCCGCCGCCGTCACCGTCCAAAGCATCGAACGTATGACCCACCTCGTCGCTAGCGACGGCCACGCCATCGTCGCCGACGAACCCCTCGACGCGGGCGACGACCTGGGAATGGACCCCTACGAACTGCTGCTCGGCGCCCTCGGCGCCTGCACCGCTATGACCCTCCGCATCTACGCCGAGCGCAAGGGCTGGCCCCTCGAATCGGTCAACGTCAGCCTCACCCACGAGCGTGTCCACGCCCGCGACTGCGAGGACTGCGAAGAAAGCAGCGAAGGCTACGTCGAGGTCATCCGCCGCACCATCGACGTCAAAGGCGCGCTGGACGCCGACCAACTCGACCGCCTCCGCTACATCGCCGCGCGCTGCCCCGTCCACCGCACCCTAGCCGCCGCCCCCCAAGTCATCGACGCCCTCTCCATCGCCGACTAAGCCGAGCGAAGCAGGCGCCTCCGTTCCTTCTCCGTCGCCCCGCTCGTTTCCTGTCGTTCCCGCGAAGGGAGACCGTCGCGTAACCCCTGGCCTCTTCCCGCAGCGCGCCTCTCCTCCGTTCGCCCTGAGGGAACTCGAAGGGCCCCCTCGGCTGCGGGCGTGGGGTACCCCCCACAAGAAATTCTCTATCTCTTGGTGGGGCGGGGCATCGGAGACCGTCGCACAACCCCGCGCCTCTTCACGCGGGGAGCGCCG
>JAGWBE010000057.1:5037-5531 GCA_021296055.1 Dehalococcoidia bacterium
GAGCGGACGGCCAAAGCCACCCCCGCGAACAGCAGCGCGCCGCCCGGCAGAATCGTCCACGGCGGAACCTCCCCCAACACCGGTATCGCCAACAACGTGGCGATGATCGGCTCCCCACGCGTCGACATCGCCACCGTCGTCGCGGGCGCGTGCGCCAACGCCCAGTTCAACGCCGAATGCCCCACCGCCTGCGGGATCAGCCCCGCCAGCGCTATCCACAAGTAAGCGTCGGCGGGCAAGCCCGTCGCGCGTGCCCCCGACGCCAAAGCGGCGGCGCACAGCATCGCCGCCGCCGCCGCGTAGACGACCGTGACGTAGGGCAGGAACGGAACGCGCCGCCGCACCTTCCTGCCCACCAGCAGATTGCCGCCCATCGCGACCGCGCCCGCCGCCGCCAGCGCGTCGCCCCCGAAGTGCCCCGCGCCCCCCGCCTCTCCCGCCGCCAGCACCAACCCTCCCGCTACGCTCAACGCCACCGCAAACGCCATCAGCCC
>JAGWBE010000057.1:5603-6661 GCA_021296055.1 Dehalococcoidia bacterium
AGTGAAGTCAGATGCAGCGAAGCGATCCACGCCGCGAAGTGCGCGGCCAGGAACGCGCCCGCCAGCAACAGCCACGGCGCGTCCTCCCGCCGAATCGCCGCGAACTGCCCCCGCGCGGTAACCAGCGCGAACGCCCCCACCGCGCCTGCCCCAACGACCATGCGCCCCGCTGCGATGGTCAGCGCGTCCGCCTCCGCCAGGCGGATGAAGATCGCCGCCGCCCCGATCGCCGCCACTCCCAGCGCCAACGTCCCGAACAGCGCCGCGTTGGACACGCCCGCCTGCCCGCCGCTGCCCCGTTCCGCATCCATACCGCGCAGAGTCTACGCGGGCGAGCCTAGGGAGGAAGCACCTCCCGGCGTGGCGCTCCCGCGAAAAGAGACCGTTGCGCAACCCGAGCCTCTTCACGCGGCGCGCCCCTCCTCCTCCGCTTGCCCTGAGGCCCCCGAAGGGTTCGCCCTGAGGGAACTCGAAGGGCGCCCCTCGGCTGGGGGCGTGGGGGTATCCCCCACAAAGGTTTTTCCTTATCTTGGGGGTGGCGGATGGGGAGACAGGCAGTACGCATAGGTTTCGCGGGAATCTCGCATCCCCTTCCACGCAGGCAGCGCCGAGGGGCAGCAGCCCCTCGCCTGGGGGCGTGGGGGTATCTCCCACATAGGTTTTTATTTCTTCGGGGGGGGCAGACAGAGTAAGCGCGCAACCCCCATCTCCCCCCCCCGCCGCGCCCGCTACAATAAGAAGCGGCCCCGCGCCGGATATGGAAACCGCCCCGCCGTGAACACCCTCCTCGCAGACCTCCGCGCCGCCCGCATCGAAGGCCCGTCCGCCGTCGCCGTCGGCGTCTTCGACGGCGTACACCTCGGCCACCGCCACGTCCTCCGCGCCCTACGCGACGACGCCCGCGACCGAGCCCTCCGCAGCGTCGCCCTCACCTTCGCCAACCACCCCCTCACCATTCTCCGCCCGGAGGTGCGCGTCGTCCTCCTCACCCAACCCGCCGAGCGCGTCGAACTCCTCCGCGCCTGCGGAATCGACGCCGTCGCCCCCCTCGCCTTCAC
>JAGWBE010000058.1:0-1144 GCA_021296055.1 Dehalococcoidia bacterium
AGATGGTGGAGTTCGCGCGCAAGTGCGAGGAGGCGGGCTTCTACGCCTGCGGCTTCAACGACTCGCAGCTCTATTTCCGCGACACCTACGTCGTCTCGTCGCACGTCCTCGCCGCCACGGACGCGCTGGTGGTGCATCCCGCGCTGACCTGCCCGGGGCCGCGCCATTCGTCGGTCATCGCGTCCGCCGCGCGCACGGCGCAGGAGGCGGGGCCGGGGCGGTTCGAGGTGTGGCTCGGGCGCGGCGATGCGGCGGCGTCGACCATCGGGCGCGCCCCCCTCACGCTGCGGGAGACGCGCCAGGCGGTGTCGGAGATCAAGCGGGCGATGGCGGGCGAGTGGGGCATCTGGGGCGACTCGCACGTGCATCTGCACCACAGCGAGGGTCCGCCGCCGCCCGTGTTCCTGGCCGGGCGCGGGCCGAAGGTGCTCGGCATCGCGGGTGAGCTGTGCGACGGCGCGCTTCTGGCCGTGTCGCCCGACGCCGCGTCGGTGGCGCAGGCGAGGCAGTGGGTGGCGGACGGCGCGGCCAAGGCGGGGCGCGACCCCGCCGAGATGGAGCTGGTGCTGGAAGTGCGGACGATGATCCGCGCGACGCGCCGCCTCGCCCACCGCACGCACGCGCCCAAGTTGCTGCCGAACCTCGTCCGTGCGGACGCGCAGGAGTGGCTCGCGGCGCGTGGAATCGACTATGACCTGGCGCCCATCGCGGAGCGGCTGCGCGAGGGGTGGGCTGCGATGCAGCGGCTGGCGCCGTCGGCGAGCCACCCCTACGACTGGGCCGCCGCCGAGGCGATAGCGGACGCGGCGATACCGCCGGAGCTGCAAGCGGCGGCGGGCGACACGATGGCCGTGTTGGGCGACCCCGACTACGTGGCGCAGCGCTACCTCGAGCTCCAAGCGCTGGGCGTTGAGCGCGTCTATATGTACGCCAACCTGTCGTTCCAGTGGCCGGAGGAGGAGCGGCGCGCGTTCGGAGAGGTCATCGGCCCGGCGCTGGCGCGCGCGGAGGGCTAGACGGGCAGTGCTGGCCTGCCCTCCGGCGTTGGCACGTCGAAGGCGTTGAGGCAGCAGGCGAGCATGGCGTAGCTGCCGATGACCGCCGTCAGCTCGGCCATGTGGCGGTGGCCGAGGCGCTCGCGGAG
>JAGWBE010000058.1:1285-2072 GCA_021296055.1 Dehalococcoidia bacterium
CGTCCTCGTGCGCGGCCCACTCGTAGAGGCAATCGAGCTCGCGGGCGACTGCGCAGATGGCGATTTCCGACACGCGCCTGTCGAGCGTCGCCTCGAATCGGGCGAAGCCGATGGTGTGCGCGACACGCGCGGCCTGGTCGGGGGAGTGGAGCAGGTATTGGTAGGGGGCGCCGATGCGCCCTCTGCTGGCGATGATGGAGTCGAAGTGGGGTTTGCCGGCGTCGTCCACCTGGTCGCGCTGAGTAATCTCGGGCATGCGAGGCATGGGCGGCTCCTGGGGGATGGGTGTAGTGGCGAGAGTATCAGAGGGGAGCGTGCGTCAGGGGTGGTCTTGCGGGATGGGAAGCACAGCGTCGAGGTTCCTGCCTCCGCAGGAACGACGCAAAGGGAGGGTGGACGCGGGGGCAGGGGCGTGCGATAACGGCGAGGTGGCCGCGAACCCCTATCGCAACTTGCCGAGCGTCGATCGAGTGCTGGCGGACGCGGCGCTTGGGGAGGCGCTCGCGGGCTATGAGCGTGCCATCGTAGTGGAGGCGGTGCGGGAGGCGCTGGAGGGTGCTCGCGCGTCGGTGACGACAGGGAGGGATGCGCCTGAGGCGGGGGCGGTTGCGGCGGATGCGGCGGCGCGGTTGGCGCGGGAACGGCGGGCTTGGCCTGCGCCGGTCATCAACGCGACGGGCGTGATTCTGCACACCAACCTGGGCCGCGCGCCGCTGTCGGAGGCGAGCGTGAGGGCGGCGGCGAACGCGGCGGCGGAGTACTCCGACCTCGAGTTGGACCTGGAGAC
>JAGWBE010000058.1:2387-6116 GCA_021296055.1 Dehalococcoidia bacterium
GTGGGGTTCACGCACGAGGCGGCGTTGGCCGAGGTTGCGGCGGCCGCCAAGGCGCGGGGCGTTCCGCTGCTGCACGACCTGGGCAGCGGGGCGCTGCTGGATACGGCGGCGTACGGGCTGGCGCACGAGTGGACGCCGGGGGAGAGCATCGCGGCGGGCGCGGGGTTGGTGTTCGTGTCGGGCGACAAACTGCTGGGCGGGCCCCAGGCGGGCATCGCGTTGGGCGATGCGGCGCTGGTCGAACGCATGGCGCGGTATCCGCTGGCGCGCCCGCTGCGGGCGGACAAGATGACGCTGGCGGCGCTGCACGCGACGCTGCTCCACTACCTGCGCGGCGAGGCGGAGCGGGAGGTTCCCGTCTGGCGGATGATAGCGGCGAGCGCGGAGGAGCTGGATGCGCGCGCGCGCGCCGTCGCGGAGGCGGCAGGGGCAAGCGCGCGCGTGGTGGACGGGGAATCGACGGTGGGCGGGGGCAGTCTGCCGGGCGATACGCTGCCGACGCGCTTGGTGAGCATCGACGCGGACGCTGCGCCCGGGAGCGCGGAGGAGCTGGCTCGGCGGCTGCGGGCGGGCGCGCCGGCGGCGCTGGGGCGCATCGAGGGGGGGCGGTTGCTGCTCGACCTGCGGACGGTCTTTCCGGGACGGGACGCGGTGTTGGGAGCGGTGCTCGAGGCGGCGCTGGGGGCGGGGTAGGGGGCGCTCGCTCGCCCTCCGAGTTCGCTCAGGGCGAACGGGCGCGGCGGGTCCTACACCCGCAGTTGGCGGAAGGCTGGGTTGAGGGCGGCGATGACGGCGACGGCGGCGAGGCCGACGGATGCGCTCGCCCAGAGGGCGGTCTGGACGCCGAAGGAGTCGGCGACGAGGCCCGCAATGACTCCGCCGAGCGGCATCATGCCGATGTCCATCATATAGACGCCCATCACGCGCCCGCGCATCCAGTCGGGTGTGATCATCTGGAGGACGGTGTTGTTGGTGGTCATGTTGACCATCAGCGCGGCCTGAACGACGACGAGAGCGCCCATGGCGGCGGCCAGCGTGTCAAGCTGCGAGAAGACGATGATGCCGACGCCGCCGACGGCAAGCGCTGCGAGGATGAGGCGCCCCTTGGCGCGCACTTGGCTGAACATCGCCATGAGGAGCGTGCCGAGGAATCCGCCCACTCCCGCGCCGGTGAGCAGCAGGCCGAGTTCGTTGCCTTCGTCCCGCGCCTGACCGAGGACCTCGACGGCGAAGACGGGCATCAGCGTCATCGTGGTGGACATCATCGTGAGGGTGGGGACGAGGGCGACGAGGATGATGGTGAGGGTGGTGCGGTCGCGGGTGACGTGGGCGAAGCCCTCGCGGAGGTTGTGGAGGATGGAGACGTCGCGGCTGGCGCGCTCGCCTGAGGCGTACTCCGCGCGGAAGGGGATGATGAGCGCCATGACGCCCACGTAGAAGAAGGCTTGGAGCAGGAAGTTCACCCCTGGCCCGAAGAAGGTGATGAGGAAGCCTCCGGCGGCGGGGCCGAAGATGCGCGTGGTGTTGAACGCCATCGAGTTGAGCGCCACCGCGTTCATCAGGCTGCTGCGCGGGACGGCGTTGCTCACCAGCGTCTGGCGCGTGGGGTTGTTGATGCTCCAGCCCGCGCCGGTGAGGAAGGAGAAGAGGTAGAGGTGCCACATCTGCACGAGGTCGGCGAGGACGACCGCGGCGAACCCCAGGGCCAGCAGCGCAAGGAAGGCTTGGTCGATCAGCAGCACCTTGCGGCGGTCGAAGCGGTCGGCCAGCACGCCCGCCACGGGCGCGAGCAGCAAGGGGATCGCCCGCAGCCCCAGCACGACGGACACTTGGAGCGCGGAGCCGCTCAGGTGGAACGCGAGCCACCCCAGCGTTACCTGCTGCACCCAGTTGCCGCCGCTAACGAAGAGGGTGCTCGCCCACAACAGGCGGAAGTTGCGGTGGCGCAGGGCGCTGAAGGCGCCGCGCCACTGCGGGCGCTGCCCTCGGTGGTCGTGGACGGCGGAGGCCGTGCGCGGTTGATCGCTCATGCTGCGGACCTACGGCCTACCGCAACGCGCACGTTGTGAACGCTATTGCGATTCACGCCGTTTCGATGTCCGTGTGGACGAAGTCGCGGCCTTTGAAGAGCAACGGTTCGCGGTTCGTTTGCGAGAGCGCGTAAGCCAAACAGTCGCCTAGATTCAGGCCGGCGGGGTGATTTCCCTTGCCGAACCGCCTCCATGCCGTGCGGGCGGCGGCGATCTGCGTGACGGTGACGGGCACGACTTCGATGGCCGCTCGCTCGATAAGCGCGTCGAGTTGGCTGCCGCCCGGCGGCCCGCCGCGGCTTTCCACGACGATGGCCGTTTCCAGCAGGTTGACGGCGGAGACGCGCCTGGTCTCAGCGGCGGCTATCGCGGCTGCGTAGCGCGCAGCGTCCGGTTCGTCGAACAGGATGGCGCATAGCGCCGAGGAATCGATGATCACTGAGGCAGGCCGCGTTCGTCGTAGAGAAGGGCGCCGATGTCAGCGGCGGCAGGGCCCGGGGCGAGTAGGGCGGCGCAGCGCCGGCCGATGGCGTGAAGGTCGGCGGCGAGCGTGTCGCGGCGGCGGCGCTCGCGCTCCAGTCGCTCACGCAAGGCGACCGTGATGGCCTGGGTCTTGTTCTCGGAGGTGAGTTCCGCCAACTCCTCGGCCAGACGGCAAGCCTCCGCGTTCTTGATGTTCAGCGCCACTGCATACCTCATGGGTAGACGCGTCGTGCGTGCGTCTACCATACGCCCAAACGTACGGCGTTGTCCACCAGGGGCCGCGCCGCAGGCGCGTTGACGGCGGCGCCCCGCCGCCCTTACGATGGAGCGAGCGCGGCCCCCTAGCTCAATGGTAGAGCAGCTGACTCTTAATCAGCGGGTTGTGGGTTCGAGTCCCTCGGGGGTCACCAGCGCGCGCTCGCCTTTCGCCTAGCGCGGCGCTCCGGGCGTAAGGTGCGCCGCGCATGGACAATCGGCCGGGTAGCGACCTCGTCTACTGCCGCGAGTGCGGCGGCAGCTTCACGCGCTCGTCGTGGACAGCGCACGCGCACAATCCGGGGCGCGTCGGCTGCGCGCTCACCTACTGCCCCGAGCGCGCGGCGGGGTTCTGCGTTCAGGAATCGCTTGCGCTGTGCGGCCCGCACCTTATCGAGCACCGACGGGACGGCCACCGCGTGCAGGTCGTCGACGGCGCCGTCTGTCGCACGTGCGACGGTGGAGGCCGCGTCCACGCGCAGGAGGTTGGCGATGACCCAGGCGGCGAGTGGCTGCGTTGCCCGCGCTGCTTCGGCTCCGGCTACGACGCGGAGCTGACCCGCCACCGCGAGCGGGAGCAGGAACGGCGGCAGCAAGCGTCGGAGGCGCGGCGGCAGGAAGCCGGGAGTGGCGAGGAACGTCTGCACCACGCCTCGGAGCAGACCCAGGGAGAGGAAGAGCGCAAACGGCGGCTGAAGGAGGAGCTCGAGCGGGAGGCTGGGGAGCGTGTGTGGCGACTGCGAGCTGAGCGCGACCGTCAGCAGCGGCGCAGGTCTCGCCTCTTTCTCCTGGGCATTCTCATCGGCGCACTACTGATTGCTGGCGCCGCGGCTGCCGCCTACCTCTACTGGCCGCTCGAGCAACCCCCGCCGCAGACCGCGGCAATCGCTCCGACGGCCACGCCCACGCCCACGCCAACCCCGGCGTTTACGCCTACGCCCACGCCGCTGCCCGTGGCGGC
>JAGWBE010000016.1:0-313 GCA_021296055.1 Dehalococcoidia bacterium
CAAAGTGCTCGACCTCGTGCCCGGGCTGGGCTTGCGGGTCAAGGAGCGCGAGGAGGACATAGGCTTGGACGTGGCGGCCCACGGCGAGCGCGCCTTGGTGCACGACGGGGCCGACTAATACGGAGCCGAGGGAGAAGCGTCATGATCAGCATCGAAGCGGTGGTCAGGCCGGAGCGCGTCAACCAGGTGACGGCGGCGCTGGAGTCCTTCGGCTGCCAGGGCTTCTACTACTAGAACGTCACAGGGCAGGGTAGGCAGCGCGGCGTCGAGGTGTTCGTCGGACGCAGCGGCCAGATGGCCAGCCGCTCCTCCG
>JAGWBE010000016.1:456-1313 GCA_021296055.1 Dehalococcoidia bacterium
CTTCATCTACCAGGTCGCCGACGTGGTGCGCGTCAGCAGCGGAGAGCGGGGCGACTCGGCGCTGTAGGGGGAGCGCGGCGCGGGTAGGGCTGCCCTCGCCTCCTGTCTACGTGGCGCCACCGTCAGTCCGGCGAAAGCGAGAACCGCGCCTTGATTCGGGGCGGCGGCCTCCCCATCCGCTGCCTGGGTTGGCGCCTACTCTCCCGCCGCGCCTTTCAGTCCCGCCCCGAACTCCCGCGCCTGCCAGCGCCGCACCTCCGGCGCGTCGATCTCCGCATCGACGCTGCGCGGGTCGCGCGACAGGCGTTCCAAACTCCGCGCCGGCCACACCAACGCCGAGTCGATGGACAAACGCGCCGCCTCTCCCGTCCGCCACTGCTTCAAGCGCTTCAACCGCTCGCTCATCCGCGCCGCCTCGTCCGCGCCGCCTCGGCGCGCGACGGGCGCGGACGCGCGGGGCGCTCCGGCGCCGGCCGCCGCACTTCCGGCGCGGCCAAGCCCCGCTTCACCGCCCGCCTCACCTTCTCCCCCAGTCTGCGCGCCGCTGAGGGCGGCATCGACGGCGCATCGGCCGGGTCGAGCGCCGGGTTCGCCGCCAGTTCACCCAGCGCCGCGTTGGGAATCACGAACGCGGGAGGCCGCCCCAGCCGCCGCGCCTCCGCCTCGCGCATCTCCAACAGCGAGCGCAGCACCGCCAGGCCGCGCCCGCCCAACCCCCTGCCTTCCTTGAACGAGAAGAGCGCGCGCTCGGGATCGGGCGGCTGGTGGCGCACTTGCTCCAGCCGCGCGAACTCCTCCTCGGCCCACGCTTGCCTTCCCAAGGCGGAGAGGCGCTCCGCGAGCGCGTCCCTCGCCTC
>JAGWBE010000016.1:1415-2654 GCA_021296055.1 Dehalococcoidia bacterium
ACGCCGCCAGCGCCCCCAGGCCCACCTGCTCGATGCCGACGAGCCGCGCGGCGACGTAGGTGTCGAACAGATTGACGGCAGTCAGGCCCCAATCGCGGTTCAGGCCGCGCAGGTCGTAGTCCGCGCCGTGGAGCACCTTCTCGACGCGGGAGGACTCTAGAAGTGGGCGCAAGGGGATAAGGTCGGGGACGCGCAGCGGGTCGATGAGGTAGACGCGCTCGGCGCCCGCCAACTGCACCAGGCACACGCGCTCGGGGTATCGATGGCGGCTGTCGGACTCCGTATCGACGGCGATGCGCCGTGCGGCGGTCAGCGTCAGCACGGCGTCCGCCAACTGGCCGGGCGTAGCGACGACGGCGTACGGAACGGCGGTCAAACGGACTAGCGCGCTTCCGTCCAGGACTCGGAGAAGGCGAGGGCGCAAGTGCTGAACGCCCTCCCGTCGCGTTCGCGCGGCCACGGGCGGCCCGCCGCCTGCACGCCGTCGAGCGTCAGCCGCGCGCCCGTCGCCGGAAGGAACAGCGTGTTTACGCCGTAGGGGCGCTCCGGCGCGGCGTTTGGCTGCGTGTGCAGCAGCAACGGCTCGCCAAGGTCGTACCACGTCAGCGAGATGTCCTCGTAGGGAGTAGTCACTGTCTCCGTCCAGAAGGAGCGCACGTCGCCCCGGTGGGCGAACTCCGCCTCGACGACGGGCAGGCTCCGGTCGCCGAAGGCGGCGCTAAGGCTGCCCTGCACCGTGGCTTGGAGCCAGCGCGTCATAGCGATGTTGTCGGAGTAGACCCGCACTTCGTCGTCGGTGAGCTCGCTGTGGAGAAACAGCACGTGGCCCGGCCCGCCGGGCGACAGGAGGATGCGCCACAGGCTGGCCTCCGTGGTGACAGGGCCGTCGTCCGTCTCGCTCAGCCGGATGAAGGGGTTCTCTCCGGTCAGCAGCACGCGGTTGGGGTCGAAGGGACTGGTGGTCATAGCGTCTCCCTGGGCGGCGGTGGGTATGGGGCGGATGCGCCGCCGCGCCGATTCTAGCCCTACGCGCCCGCCGTGAACAATCGGGAGACGGCGGGTGCGCTCGCCCTTCGAGTTCCCTCAGGGCGAACGGATAGAGGAGCGAAGGCGCTGTCTGCCTCCCGTCTCGGGTCCCAGCACCGCCATGAGCACGGCGCTGCCCAGCAGCCACGCGGCGGCGGCGGTGAAGGCGGCGCTCGGTCCGAACGCGGCGTACAGCGCCCCGATCGCCAGCGG
>JAGWBE010000016.1:2754-20583 GCA_021296055.1 Dehalococcoidia bacterium
CCCTCCGCCACGCCGTACACGAGCACCGCCGCCAGCACCGCGCCGAACGCGCCCGCGTTGGCGAATCCCAAAGCCGCGCCCGCAAGCAGCGCCAACCCGGGAACGAGCGTCTTTTTCCTCCCGAACCTGTCCACCAGCCATCCGTTGGGCATCGCCACGCCCAGCGCGACCGCGCCGGCCAGCGTCGCCAGCAGCCCGATCTGCCCCTCCGGCAGCTCCAACACGTCCTTCAGGTGAACGGGCAGGAGGGACATGAAGATGCCCTGCGCCATCATGCTCAGCCCGAAGGTGGCCACCGCCAGTGCTACGAACGCCCGCGAGCGGAAGAAGCTGAAGTCCAGGCCGCGCCGTCCGCCTGGCTGCGACGTCCGCGTCTTGGCCGACTGCGGGCGCGTCTCCGCGAACAGGAAGAGGGCGATGAGCAAGGAGATGGTCTTGGTGACGCCGTTCAGTGCGAACACCCACCGCAGGTCCACCATCGCCAGTCCGCCCGCGATGAGCGGGCCGAGGATCATCCCCAGCCGCTGCGAGACGGTGCGCGCGGCGACGACCCGTCCCCGGTTGGAGGTCTCGCTCACGTCGGCGATCAACACGTTCGTCGAAGTAACCCACATAGACACGCCGATCTGCCCGATGAACTCCAGCACGGCGAACGCCGCGAAGGTGTCGACGAAGATCTCCGCGAAACTCGACCCCGCCCGCAGCCCCGTTCCCAGCACGATGAGCGGCTTGCGCCCCACCCGGTCGGTCATATAGCCGGTGATGGGCCCCGCCGCCATGCGCGCCAGGGCGTTCGTAGCCGCAATCAGCGGCGCGTAGAACACGTTGCCCGTAACCAGGAAGGCGAACAGCGGGCGCGCCAGCCCTTGCGCGCCTGTCCCGACGCTCCAGATGAAGAAGGTTACGAAGAAGGGCGCGCCGCCCTTGCTGAAGGCGCCTGGCGCCGTCCGCTGCTCCGGCGCGCTCACGCCGCCTCAGGCGGCGGCGCCCACCGCTCCCGGCGCCCCCTCAGCGCCGGGTTACCCGGCCCTTGAAGGCCCAAAGCGCCAACGTGAAGCTGAACGCCCCCACTCCGGACACCGCAAGGATGCCCTTGACGATTACCGGCCAGTCCCACCCCTCCATGATGAGCGCCCGCAGCGCGTCCAGCAGGTAGGTTACGGGGTTGAACGCCACGATGGTGGCCAGCCACGACGTCATCGCCTCTCGCGGGATGAACACCGGGGCGAGGAAGACGAACGGCATGAAGATGAGGAACGACAGGTTGACCGCCGAGGGATTCCCCGTCTTGAGGGCGATGAAGTAGGGGAACCCGGCGAAGGCAAGCCCCCACATGCCGGAGATGAGAATGAAGAGCAACATCCCCAGCGGGCCGCTCTCGAAGCGCACGCCGACGATGAATCCCAGCAGCAGCACGGGCACGGTCAGCGCCACCACCAGCGCGAAGTCCGCCACCATTAGCCCTAGCAGCAGCGCGAAGCGCGTCACCGGCGTCATCCCCAGCCGGTCGAAGTAGCCGCCCTGGATGTCCAGCACCAGCGTCATCGCCCGCGAGATGCCCGTAACCGCGAAGATGATCGCCACCGGCACCTGGAACGCCTTGAAGTCGAACTCCTGCTGCTTGAACAGGTCTTGGAACGCCCCGATGTTGACCGCGAAGAAGAAGGCGGGAAACAGGATCGCCGGAATCACCGTCTCCGGGTCGCGCGGGATCGAGCGCACCGCCCGTCTGGCCACCGTCAGCGTGTCGATGATGAACCCCGCGCGCCGCGCGCTCACCTCAGCCGCGGCGGTCATAGCGGGTGAAGCGGGCCTCACGCTCACGCCGTCGCCTCCTCCGGCGCGGCATCCCCGCGTTGCTCCGCTTCCTCTTCCATCCGCGCCCCGGTGTAGTGCAGGAACACGTCGTCCAGCGTCGGAGTGCGCAGCGTTATCTGGCGCACCGTCGCGCCGCACTCGTTCAACGCGATGGCGACGGGGCCAACTACCGACGCGCCGTTGACTACGCTGACCGCCATCTCGTTCCCGTGCACGCTCACAGACGTTACCCCCGCCGTCCGCAGGCAAGCCGCCTCAGCCCCCGCCGAGTCGCCCTCCAGCGTGACCAGTATCACGTCCGAGCCGACCGAGCGCTTCAGCTCGCCGGGCGGCCCTTCGGCCACCATCCGCCCTTGGTTGATGATGCCGACGCGCTCCGCCAGTTGATCGGCCTCCTCCATGTACTGCGTCGTCAGGAAGATGGTCATCCCCAGCTCCGCGTTGATGCGCCGCACCTCCTCCCACACTCGCGACCGGCTGATGGGGTCGAGGCCCGTCGTCGGTTCGTCGAGGAAGAGGATGCGCGGGTTGTGGACGAGGGCGGCGGCGAGGTCGAGGCGGCGCTTCATCCCGCCGGAGTAGCCTTCGATGAAGCGGTCGAGCGCGTCCCCGATGTCCACCAGCGACGCCAGTTCCTCCACTCGCCGCCTAGCAGCCTTTCCCCGGATGCCGTACAGGTTCGCTTGCAGCCGCAGCAGCTCCCGCCCCGTCTGCTTGCCGTCCAGCGCCGCGTCTTGGAGCGCGGCGCCGATGCGCAAGCGCACGTCGTCCGCACTGCGCACCACGTCGAACCCCGCCACGCGCGCGCTCCCCGCCGTGGGGAGCAGCAGCGTCGTCAGCATGCGGACGACGGTGGACTTCCCCGCGCCGTTAGGCCCCAGGAAGCCGTACACTTCGCCGTGAGGCACCGCAAGGTCGATGCCGTCCACCGCGTTGACCGAACCGAAACGGCGGACGAGGCCGACCGTTTCAACGGCATAGTCATTGCCGGACGAGTTCCCCAAAGACATTCCTCCAAAGAAGCCTCACGCGCACCCAGCCCCTACCGTTCGCCCTGAGGGAACTCGAAGGGCGAACGCCCGCCGCGAACCCGCATTCTACTCCGCCACCGCCGCTGACGTAACCACCGCATGACCTTCCGTTCGGTCATTCCCGTTCCCTTCCGCCGTGTCCGCGAAAGCCGCCTGTTGCGTAACCGGAGCACGGGCAGCGGGAATCGCGCTTCGATTCGTCCGGCATGCCTCCTTGGTCCGTGGTTTTCGTGGAAAAGTGTCGCAATGTGTCGCGCTCACGCGGGAAGCGCCGGCCAGGAGGCGCGACGGAAGGTCGCAGCAGCGCGGCAATCCGCGACATCGGCGAGCGGCGGCGCGACATGTTGCGACGGAGCGCTTGCCCGCCGCGGGCCAGCGGAGAGGAATTTGGAGGAACGGATGGATGAGGCGCGCCTCACGCCCTACCGCACAGTCGCGTATCCCCCCGGAACCCCCCGCTTCGCCAGCGCCACCTGCCACAAATGGATGTGCCGCGCGCGGAAGCCTCCGGCGCATGCGAGGAGGTAGTACTTCCACATCCGGTAGAACCGCTCCCCGTACTTCTCGCGCAGCTTGTGCCAGTTCGTGTCGAACTTATGGAACCACGCCATGAGCGTCTTATCGTAGTCCGCCCCGAAGTTGTGCCAATCCTCCACCACGAACAATCCCTCGATCGCCCGCCCTATCTGCGCCACCGACGGCAGCACGCCGTTCGGAAAGATGTACTTGTCCAGCCATGGGTCTATCTGATTGGCCGAGCGGTTGCCGCCGATGGTATGCAGCAGGAAGAAGCCGTCCTCCTTCAGCACACGGTGCGCGGTCTCGAAGTAGGCGCGGTAGTTCTTCGGCCCGACGTGCTCGAACATGCCCATCGACACCACGTGGTCGAACTCCCCCTCCACGTCGCGGTAGTCCTTCAACTCCGCCTGCACCGGCAGGCCTGCGTAACGCTGGTGGATATAGGCCACCTGCTCTTTGGAGATGGTTACGCCGTAGCACTTCGCCCCGTACTTCTCGGCGGCGAAGCCCATGAACGCGCCCCAGCCGCAGCCGATGTCCAGCACCCGCTGTCCAGACCGGAGCCCTATCTTGCGGCAGATGAGGTCGAGCTTCGCGTCCTGCGCCGCGTCCAGGTCTTCGGCGTCCTTCCAGTAGCCGCAGGAGCCGGTGATGCGCGAGTCGAACGTGCTCTCGAACAGGTCGTTCCCCAGGTCGTAGTGCACCTCGCCTACGATGAAGGCGCGGCGCTTGGTCTGGCGGTTGGCGACGCGCGCCTGGACGTGCAGCAACGCCGTGGGCAAGTTGCGCGGGATGCGCTCCTGCACGCGGCGCCTGATGGTCCGGGCGATCAGCTCGTCTAGCGCTTCGCAGTCCCACCAGCCGTCCATGTACGCCTCGCCAAGGCCCAAGGAGCCTTGGGCGAACACGCGCGCGTACAGGCGCTCGTCGTGGACTTGCAAGTCCCAGGGGTTGGGGCCGTTGACGGCGATGCCCGCCTCCGCGAGGAGGCGCCGGGCGGTTTCGGCGAACTTGTGGGGTTTGGTCGTGGCGCTCATATGGGCGCGTATTGTAAGCAGCGGGCGGCGCGCGGCGCTAGGAATCGCGGCGGGAGCGGCGGCGGATGCCGAAGGCGGCTATCAGCGTCCTAGGCGCGTCGATCCATGGGCGCACCTTCGACCACTGAGCGACGTGGCGCCAGCGGACGGGCGTTTCAGCGACGCGCATACCGCGCCGGTGCGCGTGGGCTAGCAGGTCGAGGTCGAACGCCCAGCCGCGCTCGCGGACGCGCGGGGCGAGGTCGCGCCAGGCGGCGGAGGTGAGCGCCTTGGCGCCGCACTGGGTGTCGCGGTAGGGCAAGCCCAGGAAGCGCTTGCCCCATTGGTGGCTCAGCGCGCTGATAAGGCGGCGCAGCAGAGGTGGGCGTCCGTCGTCGGTGGAGCCGCGCGAGCGGTCGCCGATGGCGATGTCGTGCTCGCCCAGGGCGTCGATGAGCTTGGCCGTCTCGGGAGCCGCCACCATGTTGTCGGCGTCGGCGAAGGCGAGGAGGGCGCCTCGGGAGGCTGCGAATCCTTCCCATACGGCGCCGCCTTTGCCCAAGGGCTTGACGAACTCGAGGACGCGCACCTCCGGCGCTCCCGCCGCCACCTGGTCGGCGACCACGCGCGTGTTGTCGCGGCAGCCGTTCAGCACCACCAGCACCTCGAAGCCGCCGGAGTGGGAGACGCGGAAGTGGTCTACGTATTCGCGCAGGGTAGGGCCGAGGCGGAACTCCTCGTTGTAGGCCGGGATCACGATGGAGAGCCGGGGCGGTTGCGGGGCTGGGAAGGTCATTGCTGCGCGCGGGCGGCCCTCTCCACCTTTTCGAGTTTGGCGTAGGAGTGGGCAAGGCGTTTGACGCCCGAATCTCCCGCGAACGCCACCACCACCTCGAAGTCGCCCGCGCTGGGCGCGCAATTGACCACGATGCCTTGCCCGAACACCGCGTGCGACACCTTGTCGCCCGCCTTGAACGGCGCGTTGGCGTCGGAGACGACGGGCCGCGCGGCAGGCGCCGCCTCCGTCCAGCGATCATAGGCGACGGCGGCCTGGCGCGGTGTCTGACGGCCGGGCGTCCGCACCAAGTGCGGCGGCAGATCGGCCAGGAACCGCGACGGCGGATGGCCCTGTCCCATCCCGAAGAGGCGGCGGCGGAAGGAGCGGAGCAGGTAGAGGCGCTCCTTGGCGCGCGTCATGCCGACGTAGGCGATGCGCCGCTCCTCCTCCAGTTCCGCCGGGTCGTCGAACGAGCGCGCGTGGGGCAGCAGGCCGTCCTCCATCCCCACCATGAACACCACCGGAAACTCCAACCCCTTCACCTGGTGCAGCGTGATGAGCGTCAGATACTGCTGCGCGTCCTCCTGGATAGCGTCCTGGTCGGAGACGAGAGAGGCGTTCTCGAGGAAGGCGGGGAGCGCCTCGGTGGCGGAGTCGCCTTCGAAGGCGGCGCTCGCCGCGCGCAACTCCTCGATGTTGTCCAGCCGGTCGTCCGCGTCCCGCTCGCCCGACTCCAGCAGCATGCGGCGGTACCCCGTGCGGTCGATCGCCACCTCCAACAGGCGCGGCAGGCTCACCTCTTCCCGCTCCGCGCGCAGGCCGTTCACCAGGCGCAGAAAGTCCGCCAGCCTGCGCTGCTGCGCCGCCGCAAAGGGCGAGGGTCTCGCGGGAGCCTGGCCGTCCTCTCCGGCCAGCAGCTGCAACGCCGTGTACGGCGGAACGCCCATGCTCGCCGCCCATCTGTTCAGGTCGTCCACGGTGCGCTTGCCGATGCCGCGCGGCGGCACGTTGATGACGCGGCCCAGGCTCACCTCGTCGTAGGGGTCCTGGGCCAGCCGCAAGAAGGCGAGGACGTCTTTGACCTCGCGGCGCTGGTAGAAGCGCATGCCGCCGATGATCTTGTAGGGCACGCCGTAGCGCAGGCACGCCTCCTCGATGGCTCGCGATTGCGCGTTCAGCCGGTACGCCACCACGCAGTCGCGCAGCTGGCAGACGCCGTCGGCGGTCAGCCGCTCCACCTCTTGGAGCACCATCTGCGCTTCCTCCTCCTCCGTGTACGCCTCCGCCACCATGATTGGCTCGCCCTCGGCGTTCTCGGTGAAGAGGCGCTGCTCCAGGCGCTGCTCGTTGCGCGCGATCACGCGCTGGGCGGCGGCGAGGATGGTCTTGGTCGAGCGGTAGTTCTGCGACAGGTTCACCGTCTTGGCGGCGGGAAAGTCGGATTGGAAGGAGAGGATGTTGCGCAGGTCGGCGTTGCGCCACGAGTAGATGGACTGATCGGGGTCTCCCACCACGGCGATGTTGGCGTGGGACGCGGCGAGCAGCTTGGCCAGGCGATACTGCGCCACGTTCGTGTCCTGGAACTCGTCCACCATCAAGTATTGGAAGCGCTGCTGGTACTTCTTAAGCACCTCGGGCGCCGTGTCGAACAACTCCACCGTGCGGCGCAGCAGATCGTCGAAGTCGACGCCGCGGCTGCGCTCCAAGATCGCCTGATACGGTCCGAACACACGAGCCACCGTCTCCTCGTAGAACCCGTCGGCGGCGCGGCGGAAGGCTTCGGCGCTCATCAGCTGCGACTTGGCGGAGGATATGACGCTGAGCACGCCGCGCAGGGGGAAGCGCTTGGGGTCTACGTCCGCTTCCTCCATCGCCCGCTTGAGCACGTCGGTCTGGTCGTCGGCGTCCATGATGACGAAGTCGTTGGGGACGCCGATGGCTTCTCCGTCAACGCGCAGGATCTTGGCGCACAGCGCGTGGAAGGTGCCGACGGTCAGGCGCTGCGCATCGCCGCGGTGGCGGAAGAGGGGCGCGCCGGCGTCGCGGTCGGACGCGCCGAACAGACGGTCGCGCATCTCTCTCGCGGCGCGGTTGGTGAAGGTGACGGCGGCGATGCGGGCGGGCGATACGCCGGTGAGCTCGACGATGTAGGCGATGCGGTGGGTGATGACGCGCGTCTTGCCGCTCCCAGGCCCGGCCACGATGAGCAGTGGGCCGTCGAGGTGCTCGACTGCCTCGCGCTGCGCGGGATTCAGCCCTTCGAGCAGGCCGGAGTGGCGAGACTTGACCATAGGAGGCGATTATAGAGGCGCGAAGGCGCCCTTCGGCAGGGCGCGCCGGCGTAGCCTGATGGCGAGACCCGCAGAAGCGACAATGCAAGACCCGCGGCCGCACCACTACCTCGCCGTCTACGGCGACCCCGACGCGCCAGGCCACGTCGCCGTGGAGGACGGGCGCTACGGCCACCGCAGCCAGCCGCGTGCGTTGGCGGCGGGCGACCTGGTGTTGCTCTACTGCACGGGGACCTACCGCCGATACCCGCAATCGGCGCCGGGCGTCGGCATCGTTACGGAGACGGACTGGCCCGACCGCAGCTTCCGCTACGACTACTTGCCCTTCCGAGAACCCGTGCCGTTGGAGGCGCTGCGGTTCGGTTTCGAGCCGGAGGACGCGTGGAAGTTGGCCAACATCCGCTTCGACACCTATTGGTTCTTCCGCGTCTCGGCGCAGTCCTTCCGCGCCGTCTTGCAGGGAGCGCGTCTCGGCGCGGCGGAGGAGGGCGGAGGGGCGCAAGGCCGCCTGGAGGCGTAGGGGTCTACGGCGCCTCGGCGCGGGGGGCGCGGGACATCAAGGCGGCGGCGGCCTCGCGCGGGCTCATTCCCTCGAACAGGACGCGCCCCGTCACCTGAGCGATGGGCATCTCCACTCCCAGGCGCGCGGCCATATCCAGCGCCGCCCGCGTGGCGTTGACGCCCTCCGCCACCTGGCCGCCCAACGCGGCCAGCGCCTCGTCCAAAGGCTTGCCCCGCCCCAGCTCGATGCCCAAGCGGTGATTGCGGCTGAGGGGGCTGTAGCAGGTGGCTATCAGGTCGCCCATGCCGGCCAGCCCCGCGAAGGTGAGGGGGCTGGCGCCCGCCGCGACGCCGAGGCGCGTCATCTCCGCCAAGCCGCGGTTCACCAGGGCGGCGCGCGCGTTGTCGCCCATGCCCAGGCCGTGGACGACGCCGGAGCCGATGGCGACGATGTTCTTCAACACGCCGCCCAGCTCCGTCCCCACCAGGTCGGCGTTGGTGTAGACGCGGAAGGCGCCGGAGTTAAGGAGCGCCTGCGCCGCCTGCGCCGCGCCAGAGTCCGCCGAGGCGATCACCGTGGTCGAGGGCAGGCCGTCCGCCACCTCCTTGGCGAGGTTGGGGCCGGACAGGGCGCAGACGCGCGCGCTGGGCAGCTCCTCCGCGATGACCTCGCTCATCCGCTTCAGTGTGCCCAGCTCGATGCCCTTGGCCGCCGAGATCACGACCGCGTCATCGCCGAGGCATCCCGCGACTCCCCGCGCCGCCGCGCGAACATGGGAGGAGGGCACGGCGACGACCATAACGCTCGCCCCGGCGAGCGCCTCGCGCGGATCGGCGGTTAGCGCGAGCGTGGGAGGGAAGCGGTGGCCGGGGAGGCGGGCGTGCTCGCGGCGGGCGTCCAGGCCCCGCGCCTCCTCGTCCGTCCGCGCCAGCAGACGGACGGGCACGCCGCGCCGCGCCAGGATGATGGCGAGCGTCGCGCCCCAGGTAGTGGCGCCGACGACGGCGGCGGGAGTGGGGGAGGGGGTAGCCATAGCGATTCAGCGAGGGCGATTAGGATATTAGCGCGCCGGAGCGGATAGAGAATAGCGCGGATTTCAAACCCGCCCAAGCGCCTCGTCCCGCTGCTATACTCCGTCTTCGGTTTGCGTTCGGTGGGACGCGGACGGAGGTGCAAGTGCCCGCTTTCGGTATCCTCGGCGCCCAATGGGGCGACGAGGGCAAAGGCAAGATTGTCGACTTCCTCGCAGAGCAGGCGACTATGGTCGTCCGCTTCTCGGGCGGCAACAACGCCGGCCACACCGTCATCAACAACAAGGGCGAGTTCAAGCTCCACCTCGTGCCCTCCGGCGTCTTCTGGCAGCACGTAACTCCCGTCATCGCGGCGGGCGTCGTCGTCGACCTGGCGCAACTCATCGAGGAGATCGACGCGCTGGAGGAACGAGGGGTTGACACCCAACGCCTGGTGCTCAGCGACCACGCCCACGTCGTCATGCCCTACCATGTCCAACTCGACCACCTGGAGGAGCAGGCGCGCGGCAACAACGCCATCGGCACCACGGGGCGCGGCATCGGCCCCGCCTACGTGGACAAGGCGGCGCGCGTCGGCATCCGCACTGGCGACCTCCTCGACGAGGCGTACTTCGCCCAACGGCTCGAACCCGTCGTCGCACAGAAGAACGCGCTGCTGACCAAGGTGTACGGCGCGGAGCCTATCGACGAGGCCGCCATCTACAAGCAGGCGCTGGAGTACGGCGCGCGCTTGCGCCGCTACGTCGGGTCGGCGGAGCAGGTCGTCGGCCAGGCGCTGCGCCACGGCGAGCGCGTCGTCCTTGAAGGCGCCCAAGGCGCGATGCTCGACCTCGACCACGGAACCTATCCCTACGTCACCTCGTCCTCCCCGATGATCGGCGGCGCGCTGACGGGCGCGGGCGTCGGGCCGCACCAGATCGCGGGCGCGGTCGGCGTCTTCAAGGCCTACTCGACGCGCGTCGGCGGAGGGCCGATGGTGACGGAGTTGGACGACGAGGTGGGCAACGAGATACGCGAGCGGGCGTGGGAATACGGCACGACGACGGGACGCCCCCGCCGCGTGGGGTGGTTCGACGGAGTGGCGGCGCGCTACAGCGCCCAGGTCAACGGCTTCACCTCTTGCGTGCTGACGCGCCTCGACGTGCTCGACGGCATCTCGCCCGTCCGCCTCTGCGTCGCCTATGAGCTGGACGGCAAGCGCCTCGAAGACTTCCCCAGCGTCCTCAGCGTGCTCGAACGCTGCGAGCCGGTGTGGGAAGACCTGCCCGGCTGGACTAATCCCACGGCGGGCGCGACGCGCTTCGCCCAGCTGCCGGAGGAGGCCAAGGGCTTCATCCTGCGCTTGCAGCAGGTCATCGGCACGCCCATCGACATGATCTCCACCGGGCCCAAGCGCGAGGAGACCATCGTCGTCCGCCAGATCGTCTCGTAAGGAGAGCAGCATGAAGTTCGGCTTCTTCAACGACTGGAACCTCGGTGTCGTCCGCGGCGACGCCATCGTGGACGTGTCCGACGCGCTGCGCGGCGTCCACGCCCACTCGCCCATGGAATTGGCGCGCGCCGTCTTGGAGGGCCTGGACGGCATGCGCTCCAGGCTCGAAACCCTCGCCCAGGAGCGAGAGGGTCAGCCGTTGAGCGCCGTGACGCTGCTGCCGCCCGTCCCTCACCCTGACAAGATCATCTGCATGGCGGTGAATTACCTGGAGGGCGAGAACCCGCCGATGCCCGATATCGACGCATTCTTGAAAGCGTCCGACTGCGTGATAGGCCACGGCGGGACGGTGCTGATGGACCCTGCCTGCGAGGCGCGCATCTTCCACGCGGAGCCGGAGGTGGCCGTCGTCATCGGCAAGCGGGGCCGCCACGTCGACGAGGCCGACGCGATGGAGCACGTCCTCGGCTACACGGGCTTCTTCGACGTCTCCGGCCGCATCCAAGTGCGCGGCTCGCAGAGCTACTTCCAATCCAAGTCGTGGGCCACCTTCGGCCCTATGGGCCCCTTCATCGTAACCAAGGACGAGATCGCCGACCCCCACGACATCGACGTGCGCGTCTGGAACGGGGATTACAACTTCCCCGGCTACAACACGCGGGAGATGGCGCACAAGATCCCCGAGTGCATCGCCTTCGCCTCGCGGATCATGGAGCTCAACGTCGGCGACATCATCAGCACCGGCACCAACCACCAGAACCTCGGCGCCATTCAGGACGGCGACGAGGTGGGGATGGAAATCGCGGGCGTAGGCACACTCTCCTTCACCGTCTCCGACCCCGCCAAGCGCGAGTGGCCCCGGGGCCGCGACGAGGCCATGGCCTCCCGCATGCGCGCCGGCGGGAATCCGTAGCCCAACACGCCGTCCGCCCGCTCCCTCCGGCGCTCCCGCTTTCGGAGAATGTTGCGTAACCCGCGGCTTCTCCGTCCGTCGTTCCCATGCAGGCGGGAATCTCGCTTCGATTCGGGCGGAGCAGGCGGCGTGGCGCGGCGCCGTTGCGCCGCCTATGCTTGCGGCGCATGATGGCCGGGCCTGACCTCACCCTCCTCAACTGGTTCCTCGCCGCCGCGCCCATCGTCTTGCTAGTGCTGGCGATCATGCGCCTGCGCTGGAGCGCGCCTCGGGCGGGCGGCCTCTCGTGGCTGGCTGCTGCGGCGCTTGCGCTGTGGGTGTTCGGCAACTCCTACCACGGCGTCGCGGTCGCTAGCGCCAAGGGCCTCAGCCTCGCCCTGTTCGTGCTCACCATCCTGTGGGCGTCCGTCTATATGTACAACCTGGTCGAGCGCACCGGCGGCATCGACGCCATCGGACGAGCTATGGCGCGCGCCGCATCCGACCCGCTCACGCAGGCGCTGCTGATCGCGTGGGGGTTCGCCTCCTTCATCCAGGGCATAACGGGATTTGGCGTGCCGGTGGCGGTGGCCGCGCCGTTGCTGATGATGCTGGGCTTTCCGCCCGCCCGCGCCGCCGCGATGGTGCTGGTCGGCCACGGCTGGGCAGTCACGTTCGGGTCGATGGGGTCGTCCTACTACACGATTCAGCTGGTTACGGGCATCCCCGGCGAGGTGATCGGCCCGCATATGGCGCTGCTGTTCGCGCCGGTGACTATTGCGTCGGGGATGTTGGTGGCGCATATCCACGGCGGCTTGCGGGCGGTGTGGCGCAGCCTGCCGCTGGTGGCGCCCGTCGGCGCCGCGATGGCCGCCGCGACGTGGCTGATGGCCGACCTGGGCGCGCCGCAGATCGCGTCGTCCGTGCCCGGTCTCATCGCCCTCGCGGCCATTCCGCTGGGCGGGCGCATCGGCCTCGTGCGCCCCGAGCCAGCGCCGACCGCCGCGCCTGCGTCCGATGCGCAGCCCGCGCAGGCCGACGTGCCTGCTCCCGAGGGCCACCGGATGAGCTTCCACCTGGGCTTTATGCCCTACTACCTGTTGATTGGGCTGAGCGTGCTCTCGCAGCTCACCCCGGTGCGGGACGCCGCGCTCAACCTCTCGTGGGGCTTGGACTACCCCGGCTTTCTGACGGACACGGGGTACGCCGTTGCGCCCGCCGCCGGCTACGCCGCCATTCGGTTGCTGAACCACCCCGCGCCGCTGATCATCATCTCCGTGGCCGCGAGCATGGCGGCGCTCGCGCTCGCGGGATACTGGAAGCGCGGCGCGGGTTGGGAGGCCGTGCGCCTCACCTATTCGCAGTCGCTATCCACGACGGTCGGCGTAGGAACGATGGTGATGATGGCGGTGGTGATGGCGGACACGGGGTTGACGGCGCTGCTGGCGCAAGGGATAGCCAAGGCGTCAGGGCCGCTCTTCCCCTTCGTCTCGCCCTTCATCGGCGCGCTCGGCTCCTTCATGACGGGCAGCAACACCAACTCAAACGTCCTGTTCGGCGTGCTGCAGACCGAGACGGCGCGCAGCCTAGGCGTCGGCCAAGTGACCATCGCGAGCATCCAATCCGTCGGCGCGTCCGTCGGCTCCTCGATGGCGCCGGCCAAAGTGCTCGTCGGCGCGGCGCTGGTGGGACTAGCGGGCCGCGAGCACCTCATCATGCGCCTGACCGTGCCTTACGTCCTCGCCCTCGTCGCCATTGCCGGACTGACGGCCATCGTCCTCGTTGAACTCATCCCGGAGTGGACGCGGTGAACCTCGCGCGCTTTCGCAAGCCTCTGCGCCACGTCGTCTTGGCCGCGCTCGTCCTGAGCCTGCCGCTGCTCTACGCCGCCGCCGTAACACTCGACCACGCCGGGCTAACCGTCGGCGCCGTCGCCTTCACGGCGGCGGCGTGCGCCGTGGCGGCGGCGGCGTACTGAAGGGCGGCGCGGTCGCGCAGACGCCCGAGTTCTGGTTGAACCTTCAGCGAATGTACGACCTGGACGTTGCGCTCGCTTCGACTGACCTTAGCGCCGTCACGCCGCTCGTTGAGACTAGCGCCTAGCATCCGCTCCCACCGCTCGCGCCCCTGGCGTATGATGGGCGCGTTATGAGCGCTCCCGGCCAATCCAGCCGCGCGGCGGAGCAGTTCGGCGCCACGGCGGCCAACTACGCCGTCAGCCGCGCCCACAGCGCCGGCGAGAGCCTCGAGCAGGTGGCCGCGTTCGCCGCCAAGGGCGGCAGGCGGTACGCGCTGGCGGTGGACGTCGCTACCGGCGCGGGGTTCACCGCGTTCGAGGCGGCGCCTCACGCCGAGCGCGTCATAGCCACCGACTTGACGCGTCCGATGCTGGAGCAGACGCGACGCCTCAGCCGCGAGCGCGGCCTCGACCGCGTCGAACTGGCGATGACGCTCGCCGAGTCGCTCCCCTTCGCCGACGGATCGATCTCATTGCTCACCTGCCGCACGGCGCCGCACCACTTCGCCGACGTGCGCCGCTGGCTCGGCGAGACGGCGCGTGTGCTGGAGCCGGGCGGCGTGTTCGTGCTGTGCGACACCGTGGCGCCGGAGGACGCGGAGATTGCCGCGTGGATGAACGAGGTGGAGTTGGAGCGCGACCCTAGCCACGTTCGCAACTGGCCGCCGTCGGAGTGGGAGCGCGCCGTCGCCGACGCGGGCCTGCGCGTTACGGATACGGCGATGTGCAAGGTGTGGCACGAGGGCGTCGATTGGACGGCGCGCTCCAATATGGCGCTCGACGACGCGGCGCGCGTCCAAGCCCGCGTGCGCAGCGCCTCTCCGGCGATCCGCCAAGCCTTCGGCGTCGAGCAGGACGCGTCGGGCAACTTGACGTGGTACTGGGACGTGCTGGTGCTGCGCGCGGAGAAGGTGGGGTAGAGGGCGGCGCGCTTCATGCATGTAGGGACAGGTTTCAAACCTGTCCCTACGGCGCGATGGTCAGGGGAGGGGAGAGGTAAGCCCGCATGCAGCGGGCAGCCTGTCGCCTAGCGTGGGGTTGCCCCCCTACTCCCCCTCCACGTAGTGCGCTAGCTCGGGGCGGCGCTTGGAGACGCCGGCTGCGTCGGCCGCCGCTCGGCTTACGCGGTTCGTGCGGAAGAAGTCGAGGAACACCTGATTGAACACGTCGGGTTGGTCGGTCTGGCCCTGGTGGCCGCACTTCTCCGGGTAGAAGTACTGGATCCACGGCGTCAGGTCTTCCTGGAGGTAGGCGTTGGAGACGGGGTTCAGCACGTCGTCCGCGCCCCAGAGCAGGATGTGCGGGATGCCCAGCTGGTCTAGCCGTCCTTGCGCGACGTAGCGCTGTTGCAGCGCCGGGTCCTCCTCGGAGCGGTCGGAGGCGGCGTGGTAGGCGGCGAGCGACTCGCGCTGGCGGATGGCGGCTTGCGTGCGCATCTCCAGCAGGTCGTCGGTGATGACCGACTTGTCCTCGATGATGGGGTCCATCATCTTGCGCATAGAGGCGGGCGTGCCGTCGAACGTCTCGCGGTTCAGGCCGCGCAGGCTCATCGTGCGCACGACCTGTTCGGGAGGGACGATGCCCGGGATGTTCCCCGCGATGAGGACGAAGTTCTTCACGCGCTCGGGATGGGAGATGGCGAAGCGCCAGCAGATGCTGCTGCCCATGGAGTTGCCGGAGAAGTGAGCGTCCTCGATGCACAGCGCGTCCATGAACATCCGCAGGAACTCGACGTGGCTGTGGTGGCCCTGCACGGGCCGGTGCTCCGGGTCGGTGTCCGCGTGCCCGTAGCCGGGGAAGTCGGGCGCGTAAACGCGGAAGCCGTGCGCGCCGAGGAAGGGCAGTTGGAAGCGCCATCCCGCCATTCCCGACGAGCCCGGCAGCCCGCCGTGGCACAGGATGACCGCCGGGCCTGTGTCGCCCGACGTGACGTAGTGCGCCTTCGCCCCGCTCGCCAAGCGCACCCACCGGCTCATAATGCCCGGCGCCGCGATGATTCCGTCGTCCGTGAGCGCCATGCCGCTCCTCCTTTTCGGTTCTCTCCGGCCTACTGCTTCAAGAAGCTGAGCACGTAGGACACGTAGTCCCGCGGCTTCTCGTAGGGCGGCCAGTGGCCGCAGTGGTTCAGCACCACCAGGCGCGTGTCGTCGATGTGGTTGAACGCGGCGATGCTCACCTCTAGCGCCACCATCCGGTCGTAGCGCCCGTGCAGCACCAGCGTCGGCGCCGTAACTGCGTGGATGTCCTGCGAGTGGTCGTAGTAGGTGCTGACCGACTTCTGCCGCGCCTCCTCGTGGTCGGGCGCGCCGGTGTGGACGGCGTAGATGTACTCAACCAGCTCGTCCGTCGCCAGCGACTCGTCGTCGAGGTGGATGCGCAGGTAGCGGCGGACGTTCTCGCGCGTCGCCCCCTCCATCACCTCGCGCGTCGCGCGGCTGCCCTCCGACGGGCGGTTGGCGAGCAGGTAGCGGTCGCCGCCGGTGGCGATGTGCGCGCCGCCGAACACCAGCTTGTTGATGCGCTCCGGGTAGTGCGCCGCGAACACCATCGATGATTGGCCGCCCTGCGAGTTGCCCACGAAGTGCGCCCGCTCGATCCCCAGTGCGTCGATGAGGGCGAGCGCCGTGCGCGCTTGCAGATTGTGCACCGGCTCCTCGAACACCACCGGCCCGGTGCGCCCGAAGTTCGGCAGGTCCATCATGATGCAGCGGAAGTCCTGCGCGAAGTCGTCGATCACCTTGTGCCACGTGATCCACGACGTGGAGCCCGGCCCGTAGGAGTGCAGGAAAACGATCGGGTCGCCCTCTCCCACGTCGTGGTAGTGGATCTTCATGCCGCCCGCTTCGATGGTGCGGCTGGTTCCCTCCTCCGTGAGTCCGCCAGGGCTGACGAACGGCATAGCGCGCCTCCTGTCCCGTCCGACGGGGTGTTGCTGCGGGCAGGGTATCTTAGACGGACACCGTCCGCCATTGGGCGGCATCGAGGCAAGGTTCCCGCCGTCCGCGGCGCTCAGGCGCCTACGGGGTGACGTCGTGGTGGCCGTTGGAGCGCGGACAGACGTGCTCTTCGCCGTCGTCGATGGGCGTGCGACAGAGGGGACAGCGCGGGCGTCCGGCGGCGCACACCGCGAGCGCCTGGTCGGCGAACCTGTCCAACTGGCCGGATTCGGCCCAGAGGGCGATGGCTGCGTCCTCCACCGCGTTGGCCAGCAGCATGTAGCGGTCGTGCTCCTGGTCGTAACCCAGGGCGAGGCTGGCGACCTTGAACTCGTGGTCGGCGCCCACGTTGAGCGTGCGGCCTGGCGGCACTTCGCGCATCTGCGTCTTGAGCATCTGCTTGATGGCGAGCGCCAGCTCGTACAGTTGCTCCTTCTCCAGCCATAGGAACGCGGATGCCTCGTCGCCCTCGGTGCGGAGGCGGAAGTAGCGCTGCCCCGGGAGGCCCACCGCTTCGGCGTGGAGCTCGTGGACGGGGCCGAGGTCGAATTGCGGGTTGCGAGAGGTCACGGGCGTTCGAACATCTCACCGACGGAGTGGCCGCCGTGGATGCGATGGATGGCCTCGCCGAGCAGCCCGGCGATGGAGAGCACCTTGATCTTCCCGTCGCGCTTCTCCTCGGGGACGGGGATGCTGTCCGTTAGGATGAGCTCCTCGATTGGGGCGTGGCGCAGGCGCTCGGGCGCCGGGCCGGAGAGCACGCCGTGCGTCGCACAGGCGTAGACGCGCTCGACCCCGGCGTCCAGCAGCGCGACGGACGCGCCGAGCATCGATCCCGCCGTGTCCACCTCGTCATCCACCAGAATCGCCGTGCGCTCCGCCACGTCGCCGATGATGTTCATCTGCTCCGTAACGCCGTCGTTGCCCGTGCGGCGCTTCTCCACGATGGCGAGGGGCGCCGACAGATGCTCGGCCAGGTCGCGGGCGCGCTTCGTGCCGCCGATGTCCACCGCCACCACCACCGGGTCCCTCAGCTCCTTCTCCGCCAAGTGCCGCGCGTAGATGGGCAGCGCCGTCAACTCGTCCACCGGCAGGTTGAAGAAGCCCTGTATCTGCCCGGCGTGCAGGTCGACGGTCAGCACCCGGTCTGCTCCCGCGGTCGTGATGATGTCGGCGAGCAGGCGCGCGGTGATGGGCACGCGCGGCTGGTCCTTCTTGTCCGTGCGCCCGTAGCCGAAATAGGGAATGACCGCCGTGATGCGCCCGGCCGACGCGCGCTTGGCCGCGTCGATCATTATCAGCAACTCCATCACGTGGTCGTTCACGGGGTGGCTGAAGGGCTGGACGAGGAAGACGTCGCGCTGGCGCACGTTCTCGAGGATGCGGACGAAGGTGTTGTCGTTGGTGAACTTGAAGACCTCCATGCGCCCCAGCGGTGTGCGCAGGTAGGCGCATACGTCCGCCGCCAACTGGCGGTTGGCGTTCCCGGTGAAGACCGTCAACTCTTCGTAGAACGGCATAGCCACTCCGGAGGGGCGGGGGGTTGCCGGGGGGCGGGCGCGAGTG
>JAGWBE010000017.1:0-1146 GCA_021296055.1 Dehalococcoidia bacterium
ACGTCGTCCACTACTACCAACCAGGCCTCAGCTACGAGGAGAACCACCTCGCCTTCGCCCAGGCCGCCCTCGGCGCCGAGGTGACCTTGGTGACCTCCACCGGCCTCGTGCCCGAGTGGGAGCAAGGCGCGCGCGCTTTCCCGCGCGGCTGGGGCGTCGAGCGCGGCGTCAACGTCGTGCGCCTGCGCCCCCGCGCCCAAGCATGGGGCCGCCGCCAGCTCCTGCTGCGCGGCCTCGGCGACGCCCTCTCCCGCGCCGCGCCGGACGTGCTGCACGTCCACTCCGCAACCGGTCTCCTCACTCTCCAAGCCCTCTCTTGGGCGCGCCGCCGCCGCGTCCCCGTCGTCATCGACTCCCACCTCTGCTACTTCAACATCCTCCCGCGCGGAGCCGTCAAGNNCTCTACTACCGCGCCCTCTTCCGCTACATGCTCCTCCCGCGATTCCGCAACGTCATCGCCCGCTACGTCCCTCTCATGCCCGACAGCGAGTCCCTGCTGCACAACGAACTCGGCGTCCCCTACGAGCGCATGACCCACTCAACGCTGGGCGTGGACACGGAGGCGTTCCGATACCGCGCCGAGGACAGGGAGCGCATGCGCGAGCGGCTGGGCATCCCGCCCGACGCGCCGGTGGTCGCCTTCATCGGGCGCATCGGATTCGACAAGCGGGTGGACGCCCTCGTCGCCGCGTGGAGCGCCGTCGCAGCGAAACACGGCGTGCGCCTGCTGCTGATCGGCCCCGCCTCTCCAGCCGTCGAGCGGGCCATGCTCGCGGGTCTTGACCCCGCCCTGAGCGGCATGGTCAGCGTAACGGGCCGCGTGGCCAACGCCGACCTGCCCACCTATATGTCGACGGCGGACGTAGCCGTATGGCCGGGCACGCCCGGCATCGCCATGCTGGAGGCTATGGCCTGCGGCCTCGCCATCGTTCACACCGACCCCCACTACGCCGCCGGGATGGAAGGCCCCCCCAACGCCGAGGTCTTCCCCGTCGGCGACGCCGATGCCCTGGCCGCCCGCCTGGACGCCCTCCTGAGCGACGCGGACAGGCTCGCGTATATGCGCGCGCAATCCCGACGCCTTGCCGAGGAGGTCTACGATTGGCGCGTGGTCGCCGCCCGAACCAACGCCATCTACGCCGAGGC
>JAGWBE010000017.1:1248-3788 GCA_021296055.1 Dehalococcoidia bacterium
CGCGCGCGGCTATGCGGCGGACAGCGCAGGCCCTATGGCTGGACGAGGCCGACCGGGGCCGGTTCGGACGCGGCGGGGCGCTGCAGGCCGGGGATATCGAGGACGCCGACAACGTCAGTGGCGAAGGCCATATCTTCCGCGCCGGTCAGCGCCGGGTTGGCGGGGGATTCGACGAACCGGACGCGCACCCATCCCCCGTCGCGGGAGTTGGCGGTGACTTTGGCCGTCGCGCCGTCGCGCAATCGCACCAGCTGCCCCACGGGGAGATTGGTGAGGATGACGGTGTCGTTGACGTTGATGAGGTCTTCGCCCTTTTGTTCCTGGTTGCCGGTCGTCATGGCGCATTCCTTCCATGTTCGTTGGTGCGATGGAGGGTCTTCCCTCCTGCTGTAATCTCGAGCCTCGTTTCAGGACGTGATTTCGATGCCGCCGAAGAGGCATGAGCCGGTGACGGTGAGCGTCGCTTTGGGGTCTGCGGGTTCGGGGCGCTTCGTCTCGACGCCGCCGAAGGTCGCAGCTACGCGGACGTCGACGGCCCAGTCATGCGGGACCTGGAGCTTCACGCCGCCGAACGTCGCGTTGACGTTGATAGTGGCCGCGTCTCCGGCGATGGCCGAGCCGCGAAGGTCGACTTCCGCGCCGCCGAAGGTCGTGGAGATGCTCCCGCCGGTGAAGTTCCGGCTGTCGATGCGCCTGTTGGCGCCGGAGAAAAGGGAGGAGATGTAGAGGTCATTACCCGCGGGGGGCGCATCCTCCGTTCCACCGGCGACGCGTGCGCGGGCCGAGCCAAAGAGAATGCTCACGCCGATGGCGACGAGCGCAGCCGGCCAGAGCATCCCGAGGCTAATGTCCCACATATTCAGGTTGTTCAGTAGGAACACGACTCCGGCGGCGGTGACGATGAGGCCGCCCGTAATGCTGCTCCTGGATATGCTGCCGAGCCCGACGAACACGAGGATGAGCGGCCACCAGTCGCCGATGGAGAACCTGAGCGGCAGCAGGAAGAGCACCCCCAATACAATGAGGGCGACTCCGACGAGCCTGTCGTTGGACACGGACAAGTGCATAGCTACCTCCTGCCCCGCTCTCTTATCAGCGTTCCGTGTTCTTCTTTGGGTGGACGGGGTATATCTCGTCCCAACTGCCGGCTTCCATGAACTCGATGCAGCGGCGGAGGCGGGCGCGCTGGTTCGCCTCCGCGATGCGGAAGTTAAAGGTCATGCCGGGGAGACGGTCGCCGGTGTGTTCGTGGCCTAGGCCCATAGTGAAGTTGTAGGGGAGGCGCTGGGCGGTCGTGCCGAGGCTGGCGCGGGAGGGCGCGCGAGTAGCGCGCTACGCCGCCACCGCCTCCCGCTCCTCCGCCGGGGCTTCGCGGAGCGGCGGGCGCGCGCCCGACTCATCCCAATCCATGCCCCCACGCGCCCATTCGTACACCCACCCCGCCATCATCACGAAGACGAACACGGCGACCGCGCCGAGCGCCGCCCACCCCAGCGCGTTCAGGCGCGTCGCCCACGGGAAGAGGAACACCACCTCCACGTCGAACAGCACGAACAGCAGCGCGTAGCGGTAGTAGCGCACGTTGAACCGCTCCCAGCGCGGCTCCCCGATTGTCTCCATCCCGCACTCGTAGGCGTCGTACTTGATGGGATTGGGCCGGCTCGGGCGCACCCGAACCTTCGAGGCCGCGAATGAAAGTCCCAGCACCGACACCGGAACCGCCACCGCGACGGCGCCGAGGATCAGCAGCAGTCCGTACTGGCGCAGGTAGTCGTCCATCGTCCGCGAATGCTAGGCGCGCCGACGGGGGCGGTCAAGCACTCGCCCCCTCCGTTCGCCCTCAGGGAATTCGAAGGGCGAACCGCCGGGCCCCCTACCCCGCTTGCGCCTCCGCCGCCTCCGGCGCGAGCGCGTCGCTCACCCCAATCATGCTGTCGCGCGTAACCAGCCCCGCCAACGCATCCTCGCCCAGCCCCTCCGTCTGCGCCGGGCGCTCCGGAATCACCAGGAAGCGCAAATCGGCGGTGCTGTCCCACACCTTGACCTCCACGTTTTCCGGGACGACCGTCCCGAACTCCCGCAGCACCGCGCGCGGCTCGACAACGACCCGGGAGCGGTAGGCAAGGCTCTTGTACCAGTCCGGCGGCGGACCCAGCAGCGCGCGCGGGTAGCACGAGCACAGCGTGCACACGATGACGTTGCGCTGCTCGGGCGAGTTCTCGACGACGTACAACTGCGGCGCCTCGATGGGGATGTCGTACCCCAACTCCGCGATGGCCTCGAACGGCCTCGCCTTCAGCCGCTCCTTGTACGCCGGATCGCTCCACGCCCTGGCCACCACCGCCGCCCCTGCCTGCGGCGTCTGCGCTCGTGTCGCCTCCACGACGCGCGTAACCTCCTCGCGCGTAACCACTCCCTTCTCCGTCAGCAGCGCCTCGATGGCGGCGGCCCGCAGGGCCGAGGGCGTCGGCTCCTCGTCGGGCTGAAAGTCGCGCTGCGCGTGCTCGTGCGGATGGTCGTGGTCGTGCTCGCTCATAGCC
>JAGWBE010000017.1:4059-44773 GCA_021296055.1 Dehalococcoidia bacterium
CGGCGAATCGGCTCGGCGCCTCCGTCACGCCGCGCCTCCCGCCCGGGCGTCCACCTCCGCCGTAGCGAGCAACCCCTTCTCGACGAGCAACGCCTCCACCGCCGCGCTCCACCGCTCGTAGTACGACGATGCCTCGTAGCGCTCGAGCGGCAGGCTCTCGATCGCGCGGCGCATCTGGTCGGTGGAGATGACACCCTTCGCCGAGAGCACGCGCGCGAGCGCGTCCGTCCGCCACTCCCAGTCCATATGCGCGTGGTCGTGCGTGTCCACGCGCTCGTCCGTGGGCCATCCGCCCCGGTCGTGGGGCTTGCGTTCGTCGGGGGCTGCGCTCATCGCGCGCGCATCCTACGGCGCGGGCGGGCGCGAATCAACGCCGCCGCCCAGGCTGTCGTTTCGCCGACTTGGTCTCGGACACGCCCTTCGCGCCGATGCCTTCTTCCATCATTTGGAGGCAGAAGGGGCAGGAGACGCCCACCACGTCGGCCTGCGTGTCGAGGAAGTGCTCGGTGCGGATGTGGTTGACCCGGCGGCCTTCCTCCTCCATCCACATCCGCCCGCCGCCCGCCCCGCAGCAGAAGCCCCGCTCGCGGCAGCGCCCCTCGCCCATCTCGACGAGGCGCAGCCCCGGTATCGCCTTGGCGATCTCGCGCGGCGCATCGTAGATGCCGTTGTGCCGCCCCAGGTAGCACGAATCGTGGTACGCCACCGACGCCTCGACCGGAAGGACCGGGCGCAGCCGTCCGGCGCGCACCAGCTCAGCCACGAAGTCGGCGTAGTGGCGCACGCGGTACTCCCCGCCAAACTGCGGATATTCGTTCTTCAGCGTGTTGAAGCAGTGCGGACACAGGGTAAGCACCTCGCGCACCCCGTAGCGCTCGAACGTCTCAATGTTTTGGCGCGCCAGCGTCTCGAACAGGTACTCGTTCCCCAGCCGCCGCGCCGGGTCGCCCGTGCACGCCTCCTCTTCGCCCAACACGCGGTAGCGCACCCCTGCCGTCTTTAGCACCGACGCCATCGCCCGCGCCACCTTCTGGCTCCGCTCGTCCAGCGCCGCCGTGCAGCCCACCCACAGCAGCACCTCATGCTCCGCGTCCTCCGCCATCGTCACCGCGCTGCTGCCCGCCATCCAGTCGGTGCGCGTCGCCTGCGTTCCCCGCCACGGGTGGCCGCGCTGCTCCATCGAGGCGAGCGCCTGCATCGCCGTATCGGGGACGGACGCCTCCTCCATCGTCAGGAAGCGCCGCATATCGATGATGGTGTCAATGTGCTCCACCCCCGCCGGACACGCGTCGACGCACGCGCGGCAGGTCGTGCACGACCAGAGCACGTCGTCCGTAACCGCGTCGTGCGCCAAGCTCTCCCCCGCCTCCCCGCCCGCCAACAGCGACGGCGCCTCCGCCTCCATATGCGCCTTCGCGTCCTGCACCAGCTTCCGCGGCGAGAGCGGCTTCCCGCTCGCCCACGCCGGACACTGGTCTTGGCAGCGCCCGCAGTTGGTGCAGGCGTCCAGCTCGACCAGCTGCTTCGCCGTCAACTGCCGCAGCTCTCCCACCCCGAACGACTCCGCCTCCATCAGGTCGCCCATCGGACGCAGCGCCCCCTTAGGCCGCACCACCGCCGAGCGCAGGAAGATGGCGGCGGGAGCGACGAACATGTGCATCAGCAGTCCGAACCGCCACGCCGCGTACCCGAACGTCGCCGTCATCAGCGCCGCGTGCGCCCACCACAACGCGAAGTGCGCCGCCTCCATCGTCCATACCGACACGCCCGCGCCCCGCACGGCCAGCACCATCACGTAGGAGACGAACGACCACGGCGCGGCCTCCGGCGCGTACAGCGCGCTGCTCGGCTCCAGCTCCGTCGCCGCCATCCGCAGCGCCTGGAGCGCGAACCCGCTCGCCGCCATCGCGAACAGCAACGCCAGCAGCACGCCGTTGTCCAGCAGCGTGTTCAAACGCGGCGGACGCTGCACCCAGCGCCGGTACGCCGCGAGGCCAAGCCCCGCCACCAGCGCCAGCCCGGCCAGGTCCCACACCATCTCCAACTGCAACGACCACCGCAGCGTCGGCAGCCGCACGCCCAGGTACTCCTCCGCGTTGAACTCCACCGCGCTCAACCGCGATGCCCCAGAAGATGAGCGCGTGCATCACCCCCGGCAGCCGCTCCCGCCGCACGAACCGCCGATGCGCCAGCGCGTCCGCCGCTATCCACTGCGCGAACGCCCGCAGGCGCACGCCCCACCCCCCGAACTCCCCCGGCGCCGTCCCCAGCCGCCAATACCGCGACCGCCGGTACAACCCCCACGCGATGAATCCCAACGCCACGACGCCAAGCAGGTACACCACGGCCCCCAGCGGGTAGCCGATGTTCCAGAAGTCGACGCGGCCATTCAGCGGATCGGGCATAGCGGGGCAAGCAGTCTAGCACGGGCGCGCTGCCCCACAGCCACAGCAGGCGCTCAGCAGTGCTGGACAAGCCCGCTCCCGGCGACAATCAGCAGCGCCGGGGTGTGCACAATGTCGTTGTTACGAGAAAAGCGTCATTCGCCCGATGCCTCTCCCGCCAGCACCACAACGCCCTCTGCCCCGCCATGCTCCGCTATCCATGCGCGCAGCGTATCGGCGCGGCGCGCTTGGTCGGTAACGGCGGTGTCCAGCACGCAGCGGCAGGTTCGAGTGTACGAGCCGATGACCGAAAGCTCCGACCTGTGGGACGGCCATTGCCACGGGTTGCCGCTCGCGTCGCGGAACACTTGCTCGCAGAGTTCCTTGTTCACCGGGACGACGCGGTCGAACCTGCGCGATAGCCTCGGCGAGCCGCCGAACACCCAGAACCCGTTCCACTCGCCGTCGGCGCGCGCCTTGCGCACGTGCGCGTTCGTAGCGGCGCGCTCCGCATCCCGCCCCGTCAGCGCCTCGCTCACGCTAGGCAGTATCCATTCCACGCGCAGGCCGCCAATCAGGTAGAACCCGAACTCTCCAGTCCGCCTGCCGTCCCGCCACTTCTCTAGCCTCGCTAGGAACAACAGCGCATCCCCAGGCCGGATGCTGCGCAGGCCGGACGCCCGAGCGTTAGCGTCGCACATGTCCCCGTAAGTGAACGTCTCGAACTCTGGGTCGTTGTGGCAAGCGTAGCCCCAATAGCGCTCCGGCACGTAGCAGGTAAGGTCGCGGGCGGCGGCGTAGTGCGAACGCAGATCGCGGTAGCGCGCCATATGCGGCGAAGCGTCCAGGCGCCGCTCTCCCTCAGGGATGGGCAGGAACTCAAACGCCCCGTCTTCGAAGATCGGGCTGGCGAAGGGGTGGCTGGCGTTCGCGCCGACGTTGGCCAAGTAGATGCGCATGCGGCGCGCCGCACCATAGCAGCCGCGCCGCGCTCCCCTGACCGCCGCGCACTCCCGCCTGCTACACTCCCTCAGGCGCCCCGCCGCCCAAAGGAGAGCCCCGCATGGCCAACCCCATCGTCCACTTCGAGATTGCCGCCAAGGACGCCGAGCGCCTCCGCGCCTTCTACGCGAGCGTCTTCGACTGGCCCATCAACGCCGACAACCCCATGAACTACGCCGTCGCCTCCACCAAGGAGGGCGATCTCGGCATCGACGGCGGCTTCTACGAGGTCGGGGACGAGTCCGACCGCCCGGGCGTCCGCATCTACGCCCAGGTCGAGAACCTCGACGCCACGCTCCAAAAGGCCGCCGACGCGGGCGGAACCATCGTCAACCCCGGCTTCGACATGCCCGCCGTCGGCATCCGCATAGGCGCCTTCCTCGACCCCGAGGGCAACTTCTTCGGCGCCGTCCAGCCCATCCCGCAAGGAGGGTAAGGGGGCGGAAGGCCCCGCTGCCCTACTTGCTTCCCACTATCCCCCGCACCGTCGCGCCGATCTCCGCCGGCGACGGGATGATCGCGCAGCCCGCCTCCGCCAGCGCACGCACCTTCTCCGACGCCAGCGCCGCCTTCCCCGTAATCACCGCCCCCGCGTGCCCCATCCGACGGCCTGGGGGCGCCGTTTGGCCCACGATGAGGGCGGCCACGGGCTTGTCCACGCGCTCCGCGATGTAAGCAGCGGCTTCCTGCTCCTTCGTGCCGCCGATCTCGCCGATGAGCACCACCGCCTCCGTCTCCGGGTCGGCGTTGAACTGCTCCAGCACGTCCACGAACCCCGTCCCCGACACCGGGTCGCCCCCGATGCCGACGCAGGTCGATTGGCCGATGCCCAACTCCGTCAGCTGGTTGACAGCCTCGTAGGTGAGGGTGCCGGAGCGCGAGACGACGCCCACTTTCCCCGGCAGATGGATGTTGCCCGGCATGATGCCGACCTTGGCGCGCTCGCCGGGGCTGATGAGGCCCGGGCAGTTCGGCCCCAGCAGCCGCGTCCCGCTCCCCTCTATGTGGCGCACCACCGTCGTCGTGTCGCGCACCGGCACGCCCTCCGCGATGCACACCATCAGGCCGATGCCCGCGTCGGCGCACTCCAGCATCGCATCCGCCGCGAAGGGCGCCGGCACGAAGATGAGCGACAGGTCGGCGCCCGTCTCCTCCACCGCCTCGCGCACCGAGTCGAACACCGGCACGCTCCCCCCGAACGTCTCTCCGCCCTTCCCCGGCGTGACGCCGGCGACGACGTTCGTCCCGTAGTCGATGCACCGCTGCGCATGGAACGACCCCTCGCGCCCGGTGATGCCCTGGATGAGAACGCGCGATTCGCTGTTGACCAAGATGCTCATATGCCTAGCCAGCCGCCTTGATCGCCGCCGCCGCCTCTTGCAGCGTATCCACCAGCGTCAGGTCGAGGCCCGACTCTGCCAAGATGCGCTTGCCATCGTCCACGTTCGTCCCCAGCAGGCGCACCACCAGCGGCGGCTGGCGATCGGCCTTGGCGTAGGCGTCGGCCACGCCCCGCGCCACCACGTCGCACCGCAGGATGCCGCCGAACACGTTCACCAGCACGCGCAGCACGCTCGGGTCGGCCAGCATCAACTGGATCGCCTGCGACACCTTCTCCTCATTCGCGCCGCCGCCCACGTCGAGGAAGTTCGCCGGGTCGGCGCCCGCCGCCTTCACCGTGTCCATCGTCGCCATAGCGAGACCTGCGCCGTTGACCATGCACCCCACGTCGCCGTCCAACTTCACGTAGGCGATACCGCGGGCGGATGCCTCCACCTCCAGCGCGTCCTCCTGGCTCTCGTCCCGCAGCGCGGCCTCCGCCTCGTGGCGGAACAGCGCGTCGTCGTCCAGCGACACCTTGGCGTCCAGCGCCAGCAGCGCCCCTTGCTCCGTAACCACCAGCGGGTTGATCTCCACCATCGTCAGGTCCTTCTCGACGTAGGCGCGGTGGCACGCGGCGAGCATCGACGCGAACGCGCGCGACTGCCCCCCGGTCAACCCCAGCGCGGCGGCCACGCGGCGTCCCTGGTACGGCTGAAAGCCGATAGCAGGGTCGATAGCCTCCGTGATGATGGCCGACGGGTCAGACTCCGCGACCTGCTCGATCTCCACGCCTCCCGCAGCCGACGCGATGACCACCGGCCGCTTCCGCCCGCCATCCGTCGTGATGCTCACGTACAGCTCGCGCGCCACGTCGACTGTCTGCTCAACGAGTACGCTGTGGACGGGCGCGCCCTGCGGCCCCGTCTGCGCCGTAACCAGGCTCGCGCCGATGAGCGCCTCCGCGACCTCCCCCGCCTCCCGCGCCGACGCGGCCACCTTCACGCCGCCCGCCTTGCCCCGCCCTCCCGCGTGCACCTGCGCCTTGACGACGGCCTTGCCGCCGAGGCGCTCGGCGGCGGCGGCGGCCTCCTGCGCCGAGCGCGCCACCTCGCCCTGGGGCGTCGGCACGCCGTAGGGGGCGAGCAGCGCCTTAGCCTGGTATTCGTGCAACTTCATAGGCGGCGAATCGCCGGGCTGTAGCCCGGCGCGCCCGCATCATAGCAGAGAACCGCCCCGCCATCCTCACCCTCTCCCTCCATTCGCCCCGTCTCCCTCTCCGTTCGCCCTGAGGGAACTCGAAGGGCGCGCAGTCGACAACACGCGCCGCTTGCCCATGCGCCCTACGCCTTGCTATACTATCAAAAGTAAGGCCAACGGCCATCTTGTAAGGCGCGAGGCGTTCCGCATGCTCGAATCCGGCGTAACCTCCAAGGGGCAGACCACCTTGCCCAAGCCCGTGCGCGACGCCCTCTCCGTCCGGCCCGGCGACCGCGTCCGCTACCTCATCCATGACGGCGAGGTGCGCATCGTCCCCGTGCGCCCCGTCAGCCGCCTCTTCGGCGTGCTCGCGCACGACGGCCCCGCCGCCACCCTGGACGACATGGAGCGCGCTATCGGCGACGCCGCCTCGGCGCCGTGATCGCCCTCGACACCAACGTCCTCGTCCGCTACCTCGTCCGCGACGACCCCGCCCAGGCGGAGGCCGCCCGCGCCTTGGTGGAGGCGCTAACGCCCGGCAACGCGGGGTTTATCTGCCGAGAAGTCGCCGTCGAACTGGTCTGGGTGCTGGAACGCCTCTACCGCCTCACTCGCGCCCAGATTGCCGACGTGCTCGTCGAGCTGACCGCCACGGACGGCCTCGCCGTCGAGTCCGCGGACGACGTAGCCCGTGCCGCGCACGCCTATCGACAGGGCGGCCCCGGCTTCTCCGACTTGATGATCCTCGCGGCAGCCGAACGCTCCGCCGCCGTTCCTCTCCACACCTTCGACCGCCGGCTCGACCGCCTGCCAGGCGCCGCCCCGGTCGCCAGCCCCCCAACTGCCTCCTAACTCCCCCAATCCCTCCGTTCGCCCCGTCTCCCTCCACGTATCGCCCTGTCCCCCTTCTGTTCGCCCTGAGGGAACTCGAAGGGCGCCCCCTACCCCGCCTCCTCTGGCGCCCCCGTCTCCGCCGAGCGCCGCACCGCGTCCATCAGCCGATGGTGAACGACCGCATCGTCGAACGTCGGCGCCGCCTGCTCGCCCGACGCCACGCCCGCCGCGAACGCTTGCCACGCCTTCGCCACGTTCACCGCCGCGCCGGTTAGCCCCGCCTCCGAAACCCACGCCTCCTGCGAGATGACCACTGGCTCCAGCGCATCGTCGTTCCTCCCTGCCCTGTAGACCGTCGCCGCGCCCGTGTGCGGCCCCGTCGCCCCACGCGGCTGCTCCAACACCAGCGCGCCCTCGCGCCCATAGACCACGACTCGGTGCCCCGTCCCGTGCCAAGGCACCGAGTGGACATGCGCCGTCAGCAGCGCCCCGCTCCGCAGCCGTCCCGTCAGCGCCACGCTGTCCGGCGAGGCGACCTCGACGGTGCGCCCCGTGTCCATCTCGAACCATTGCGGCGACTCCGTGGAGAGGTTGGCTCGCAGCGACTCGATAGCGCCCGCCGCCCACATCACCCCGTCGATTGCGTGGCCGAACTGGATCGTCAGCGTGCTCGCCCCCAATGCCGGGTCCGCCATCCACGTCCGCGACGATGGACGCTCCGTCCCTCCGGCCAGGTACTGCGTCAGCCCCACGCTCACCACATCGCCGATTCCGCCCGCCGCGATCGTCTCGCGCAGGTACGTCAGTTCAGCGGAGCGGCGGCTCTGGAGGCCGACCACCGCGTGGACGCCCGCCTCCCTTGCCGCCTCCGCCATCCGCTCCGCCTCCGCCGTGTCGCGGCCCAACGGCCACTCGGTGTAGACGTGCTTGCCCGCCGCGATCGCCGCCAGTGTCGGCTCCAAGTGGTTCGGCACGCGCAGCGACACGCACACCGCGTCCACCTCGTCCGACGCGATCAGCGCCCGCCAGTCGTCGAACGCCAACCGCGCGCCGTAGCGCTCCCGCGCTTCGCTCGCCGTCTCCATCCGCGTCGTGCAGACGGCGGTCAGCTCCACGTCCGGCGCCCCCGCGATAGCCGGCAAGTGCGAGCGCGCCGCCCACCCCGCCGATGCGTTCGCCCCGATCAACCCAACCCGCAGCCGCTCCGCCATAGCCGCCTCCCGCTCTGTGCTGCGCCCTAGCCTACGGCAGCGACGGAGGCGGCGCTACCTCAATTAGCGGATAGGAGGAGGGTGGCGGTACCCCCAGACGCTTGGCCACTCTATAAACCACTCCTCGCCCGTCATCTTCCACGAGCAATTGCGCAGAAGGTTGCGCGGTGTGACAACATAGACACTGGCTCCGCACCTCCGTGCCTCTTCCACTGTATCCCTAAGAATGGCCTCGGCCGATGCGAGGAAGACCACCGTCCTGTCCGGGGCGTGTCCGATGTCGCTCAATATCTGTTTGGATATTTCTTCTCTCCAATTGCTACTGTCTTTCCATACCCGCCACCCAAGCCGCTCAAGGAGCTCGTCAGTGTGCCCTGACTGCAAGTCGGCGGTGTGCTTTGACTGCAAATTGGAAAAGGCCTTCAGCAGTACCCGCTCCGCCCCATGCGCGTGCTTCTCCACAAGCTCGATGAGCAAGTTGTTCGCCTTGCCCACTTCGTCTTCTGGTACCGGCAACGTCGTCACGTCCCAGTAGCACGCCGCCAATGCGGGTGCCGGGTTTGACTCGCGCTTCTCCGCATTCTTGAAGAATGTGACCATAAGCCCGGTCTCCTGTGCCAGCGAGAACACCGCTGCCAGCGTGTCAGCGTCCGGCGTAGTGGCTCCCGTCTCCCAGCGCGAGACGCTATTCTGGGGAACGCCCAGCCTCGCCGCCATCGCCACCTGCGAGAGACCCAGCGCGCTCCTAATCTTGACCAGCGCGCCGGGGTCGAAGACGAACGCCCCAGGCGTAACGGGAACCATGTCAGCCCTCCATTCCTTACTACATATCAGGATATCATCATCAGATATGGATTGTCAAGCCTTCTCCTGCAACACCGCTCGCCACCCCTTTAAGGGGGTCGCAGGGGGCGCGCCCCCTGCATCTTGACGGGCGGCAAGTGAACAGGAGTGCGGAGCGCCCCCATCTGCTAACCTCCGCGCCAACCACCGTCCCGGAGGCCGCGCCCGTGAAGGAGATACGCATCGACCGCTCCAAGGCGCTCCACGAGGAGCCGTCCAAGGGCCACAACCGCTTCCACCCCGACATACCGCCCGTCATCGAGGCCGACGCGGGCGAGGAGGTGCTCTTCCAGACGCGCGCCGCCTGCGACAACCAGCTGAACAAGCACAGCACGCTTGAGAGCTTCCTCCGCAACGACCCGCGCCGTCCGCACCCCCTCACCGGCCCCGCCTACGTCAAGGGCGCCGAGCCGGGAGACCTCCTTGAGATCGAGATACTCGACGTCGTCCCCGGCGACTGGGCGTTCACCGGCATCCGCAAGGGGCGCGGCTATCTGCGCGACTACTTCGACGAGACGTTCCTCGCCATCTGGACGCTCGAGGACGGCTGGGCAACCTCCGCACAGATGCCCGGCGTGCGCGTCCCCGGCGCGCCCTTCCCCGGCGTCGTCGCCGTCGCGCCCTCGCGCGAGCAGGTGGCCGCGTGGACGAAGCGCGAGGCGGCGTTGGCGGCGCAAGGCGGCGTCGCCGCCCTGCCCGACCCGGTGAGCGCCATCCCAAACGTGGAGCCTATCGCCAGCGAGGGACTGCGCACGATGCCGCCGCGCGAGAACGGCGGCAATATGGACGTGAAGCAGCTCACCAAGGGCGCGCGCCTCTTCCTGCCCGTCAGCGTCCCCGGCGCCCTCGTCTCCATCGGCGACGCCCACTTCGCGCAGGGCGACGGCGAGGTATGCCTGCAAGCGGTCGAGATGGACTCCGATACGCTCGTTCGCTTCACGCTCCACAAGGGCGAGGCGGCGCGCAAAGGCGTCAAGTGGCCGCGCATGGCGCGCACGACCCACTTCACCGACCCGCGCTACGGCATGCCCCAGCGCTTCATCGCCACGATGGGCATGCCCATCCGCCCCGACGGCTCCAACGCGGGCGAAGACCTCAACTGGGCGTGCAAGAACGCGCTGCTCCAGATGATCGACCTGTTGTGCGAGCGCGGCTTCTCCCGCCTCCAGGCCTACGTGATATGCAGCGTCGCGGTGGACCTCAAGATCAGCCAGGTCGTCGACGCGCCCAACTTCATCGTCAGCGCCGTCCTCCCCGAAGAGGTGCTCGAGGGCTAACCCCCGCCCACCTCTCGTTCGCCCTGAGGGGAATCGAAGGGTAAACGCCCCCGTCGCCCCTATGACATCTCCCCGTTGCCCGGACGGAGCGCCTGTGCGACCATGCCCCCGATGAACGCCCTCGCGCTTCCCTTCCCCATCGACCGAGCGCCCGCCCTGTCGCAAAGTGTCGCATCCCTGTCGTACTCCCATCGCGTTTCCGCCGCATCGCTGCCACAAAGCGCCGCATGGTTATCGCGCGTCCCCCGCGTACGTGCGACACTTTGTGACACTTTGCGACACTTTTACGCGAAAACGCGCGGCGAGGCAGCGATGACCGGAACAGGAGACGCTTGCGCGACGGCGCCGAGGGCGGCGGAGACCCGCCCGTGAGCCGTTGGACGCGCGCCCTGCGCGTCGGCGCGGCGCTAGCCCTGCTCCTGACCGCCGCCCCAGGCGCGTCCGCCCTCGCCCAAGGAGAGAGCGGCGCGCGCGGCGAGGTGTTCGTCGCCGACATCGACGGCGCCATCGGCGCGGCTATGGCCGGCTACGCCGCCAACGCCGTCGACGAGGCCGCCCAGCGCGGCGCAAACGCCATCGTCTTCCGCATCGACACCCCCGGCGGGCGCGTGGACGCGATGCGCGACATCGTGCAGGCGTTCTTAGAAGCGCCGCTGCCCGTCATCGTCTACGTCGCCCCCGGCGGCGCGCAGGCGGCGTCGGCCGGGACGTTCATCACCGCCGCCGCCCACGTCGCCGCCATCGCCCCAGGCGCCAACATCGGCGCCGCAAGCCCCGTCGCCGAGAGCGGCGAAGACCTGCCCGACACCCTGCGCGGCAAGGTGGACGAAGACCTATCGGCGCTGGCGCGCAGCATCGCCGAGAAACGAGGCCGCGACCCCGCTCCGCTCGAAGAAGCCGTGCGCGCGGCCAGGTCGTACAGCGCGAGCGAGGCCGTGGACGCGGGCCTGGTCGACCTGCAAGCCTCCGACCTCGGCGACCTCCTGGCGCGCGTCGATGGCCGCGCCGTGGAACTCCCCGGGGGCCCAACGACGCTGCGGACGGACGGCGCGAACACCATCGAACTCGGCCAGGGCCTCCTCTACCGCGTCCAGGTGTTCCTCGCCGACCCGACCGTCGTGTTCCTCCTCATCGCCGCCGGATGGACCCTCATCTTCATCGAGGTCTTCACCGGCTTCTCCCTCATCGCCGCCGGCCTTCTCGGCGCGGCGCTCATCGCCCTCGGCTTCGTCGGCCTCGTCAACCTGCCCGTCCACTGGCTCGCCGTCGGCCTCCTCCTCGTCGGCGTGCTGCTGGTGGCGGCGGAGCTGAACGTGGACGGCTCCGGCGTCTTGGGCGCGGCGGCGGTGTTGACGTTCGTGGTCGGCGCCGTCCTGCTCTACCTCCACTTCGGCGCGCAAACCCCCTCGTGGAGCGGGCGCGGCATCAGCCTGCCCCTGTTCATCGTCGCCGGGGGCATGGCGGCGGGGATGGGCGGCATCGCCACCTACAACATCGTCATGGCGCGCCGCCGCAAGCCCGTCTACGTCCCGCCCGTGCTTGAGGGCGCGATCGGCGTCGTCCGCGCCGAGATCAACCCCATCGGCCACGTCTTCGTCAACGGCGAGACGTGGCGCGCCATGGCCGCCGACGGCCTGCGCCTCGAAGAGGGCGCCGCGGTCGAGGTCTTGTCCGTAGAGGGCGCAACCCTCATAGTACGCGCTCAGGGCGGCGGCTAAGCCGCACCAACCGAACGACGCGCTAGGCGGCGCAACGCAGGAGGCGCACTATGGCCCACTGGGGACTCAACGTAGTCAAGCAGTACGAGCGGGTGGTGGTCTTCACCTTCGGCAACTACGGTGGCCTGCGCGGGCCCGGCATGCGCTGGCTCTGGCCCTTCATCAACAACGGCTCCCTCACCGCCGACCTGCGCGAGGTGCCGATGCCCATCCCGCGCCAGACCAACATCACCCGCGACAACGCCCCCATCGACATCGACTTCTTCGTCTACATGCGCGTACTCGAAGAGCGCGCCGAGGACACCGTCCTGCGCGTCAGCAACTTCACCGCCGCCGCGCAGGCGCTCTCTATGACCAGCCTCCGCGCCGTCATCGGCGAGATGGACCTCGACGACGTCCTCTCCAAGCGCGAGGTGATCAACGCCAAGCTCCAAGCCAAGCTCGACGAAGTGACCGTCAACTGGGGCGTCAAGGTCACCCGCGTCGAGATCAAGGAGGTCGAGCCCCCGCGCGAAGTGCAGGACGCGATGAACCGCCAGCTCTCCGCCGAACGCACGCGCCGCGCCGCCGTCACCGAGGCCGAGGGCGAGCGCGATGCCGCCATCAACCGCGCCGAGGGCGAGCGCCAAGCCGCCATCCTCAAGGCCGAAGGCTCCAAGCAATCCCAGGTCCTCGAGGCCGAGGGCGAGCGCCAGGCAACCATTCTCCGAGCCGAGGGCTACGCCGACGCGCTCCGCCGCATCAACGAAACCGCCAACTCCCTCGACTCCCGCACCATGAGCCTCCAATACCTCGAGACGATGAAGGACATCGGCTCCAGCCCCTCCACCAAGTTCATCTTCCCTCTCGAGTTCACCTCCATGCTCCAACCCCTGATCCGCATGGCCGCCGACCGCCAGCCCGACGCCGGAGACGAACTCTAGCCGGAGCCCTCCCATTCGTCCTGAGGGAACTCGGCGCGACACCCTTGACATAGGATTTCATGCCCCCCGTTCGCCCTGAGGGAACTCGAAGGGCGCGGGCAACCAGCAGAGCGCCCCTCTCTCCGTCGTTCCCGCGGAGGCGGGAACCTCGGCGTGACCAAGCCCCGATACGCGAAGAGGCGCCCGGCGCATGCAGGGCGGGGCGGGGTGGTCGGCGCAAGGGAGGCGAGGAGGAATGCGCGTGTCGTCGGGGCGGGTTTCATGGATGCGGGGCGCGCGCGTCGAGGTTCCTGCCTCCGCAGGAACGACGGATGGGGGGCTGCCCCTCCCCCATTGACAACCGCCCCCGTGAGCGGCAAGCCTTAGCTCATGGCCGAGACCCCCGCCGCCCCCGACCGCGACGCCATCGCCGCCGCCATCGCCACGCCGCCCGCAGCGCCCGCGTCCGGCGCACGGGAGCAAGGCGGCTTTCGAGACCCCGCCTTCACCGCCAACCGCAATGCCCCCGTCCACCGGTGGGCTCCGTGGATCGCCGGCTACTCCAAGCACTTCGTCGAGGATGCCCTCGCGCGCCACGCCACTGCGCCTAGCGTCGTGCTCGACCCCTTCGCGGGTGTCGGCGCCACGCTAGTCGAAGCCGACCTGGCGGGGCACGAGGCGATTGGCTTCGAGATCAACCCCTACGCCGCCTTCGCCTCCCGCGTCAAACTCCAGGCGCACCACGCCGATGCCCGAGCACTGCGCTGCGCCATCGACGACTTCGAGGCCTTTGGGCGCACAGTGGAGAGCGCGGGCGTTGCGCCCCGCTCGGCGCCGCCGTCTGGATTCCGCACGCGAACGCCCTTCTACAGCGCTAAAGTGCTGCACAAGGTGCTGCTTGCCCTCGACTTCATCGACACACTCGCCGAACCCCTCGTCCGCGACATCTTCATGCTCGCCTTCGCCGCTACAATGGTGGACTACTCCAACTACTCCTACGAACCGAGCCTGGGCCGCAAGGCCGCGGTGGGCAGGCCGAACGTGGTCGATTCGCCGGTGTTCGACACCCTAGCGGCGAAGGTGCGGCAGATGGCGGACGACGTGGAGTGGCATCGGGCCACGCGCGCGCAGCCGGAGCGCCCCGACGGGCGCCTGTTGGTGGAATCCTTCTTCGACGGATATCGGAACCTGCCCGCCGGGAGCGTCGATCTGATCGTAACTTCACCTCCGTACCTCAACAACTACCACTACAACCGCAATACGCGGCCTCACCTCTATTGGCTCGGTTTCTGCACTACTCCCGATGAACTGAAACGCTTGGAAGACCTCAACTTCGGCGCATACTGGCAGAACGCCAGAGAACTCGACGCGGTGGAGCTCTCCCCTGCTGTTAGCGCTCCCCCCATACAGGAGGCTATCGCCGCCGTGCGCGCCAAGAACCCCGATAGGGGCATCTACGGCGGGAATGGGTGGGCCAACTACGCCGCACGCTACTTCAACGATTGCGGGCGTTTCGTCGAGGGTATGCGGTGGTGCTTGCGCAAAGACGGAACGGCGCTGGTCGTGGTCGGCAACAGCATCCTCCAAGGCGTCTCGGTGCCCACCGACGAATTCCTTGCCCTGATTGCCAAGCGCAACGGCCTGCGCGTCGCGGCGATTCACACCCCGCGCGATACGCGCGTAGGCAGCAGCATCGTGAACTCCCGTGTCCCCGGCAGCGGCCGCCTCTACGAATCGGTGGTGGAGATTCACGCATGATGCTCTACGACCCGTTGACCTACGACAATCTGATGGCAGGCCTGGTCGTCCATTTCGAAAAGCAACCGAAGGAACTGCTCAGCGGCGCGTCGGGCATTGAGGGGCCTGGCGTCTACGCCTTGTATTACTCCGGCGCCCATAGTGCGTATGAGCTGATTGCCAACGGCGAGACTCCGATTTACGTTGGCAAGGCAGTGCCGCCAGGCTCGCGAAAAGGCGATGCCGTTGACGTAGAGGCCCCCGCGCTCCAGCGCCGCCTCAATGAACACACGAAGTCTATCGAGCAAGCGGCCAATCTTAAAGTTGACGACTTCTGGTGCAGGCGCCTAGCGATACAGCCGGTTTGGATTACGCTCGCAGAGCGATTCCTCATTGACCGCTTCCGACCTGTGTGGAACGTTTGCTTGGACGGATTCGGCGACCATGATTCCGGACGAGGTCGGCTGAATAGCGAACGCAGCTGGTGGGACACCCTGCATCCCGGCCGCGCCTGGGCCTCGAAACTACAAGCGGTCAAGACCCAGGCTGGCGCCGAGGAGCGGTTGCGAGCCTTTTGGGAGACCGTCTGACAGCCCCCCTAAAACCCCGGCGGCCGCACCTCCGCCCAGGGATGCGCCTCCTCATACGCCGCCGACGCGCGCAGCACCGTCGGCTCGTCGCCCAGGCGACCGACGAGCTGCAGGCCGATGGGCAAGCCGTCGTCGGAGAAGCCGCAAGGGACGCTGGCGGCGGGGTTCCCGGCAAGGTTGGCGTGCATGCAGAAGGGAGAGAACTCCCAGCGCGGGTCGATCTCCCGCCCGTCGACGCGCTCCGGCAGCGCCCCCACCTCGAACGCCGTCGTCGCCATCGTGGGCAGCAGCCACAGGTCGTAGACGTCGAACAGGTCGGCTATCGCGCTGCGGCGCCACTCGAGGTCGCGCAAGGCGGAGACGTAGCGCGTGAGCGGCCACGACCGCGCCTCGTCCGCCCACTCGACCAGTGTCGGCGACATCTGCGCGCCGAGGCCGATGTTGAGCGCGGGGAGCAGCTCCACGGCGGCGTCGGCAAGCAGCAGCGTCATCAGCAGCTCCATGCTCTTGACCGTCTCGACGGCCGGGGCGGCCTCCTCCACGCGCGCGCCCATCGCCTCGAACGCCTTGGCGGCGCGCCGAACGGCCCCGCGCACCTGCGGATCGACCGCCGCGCCGTCCACGTCCTCCGTGAAGGCTATGCGCAAGCCGCGCACGTCGGGCGCGTCCACCGCCGCCGCGAAGTCGGGAGGCGTATCGCGCAGCGAGAGGGCGTCGCGGGGGTCGCGCCCCGCCATCGCGCCGAGCAGCAGCGCCGCGTCGCGCACGTCGTTCGCCATCGGGCCGCCCTGCGACAGGCGCCGCCAGCCGCCGGGCCGCCGGTAGTCCGCCGCCACGCGCCCCGCCGTCGGCTTGATGCCGTACACGCCGCAGAAGGAGGCGGGGACGCGGACGGAGCCGCCCGCGTCGCTCCCCGTCGCCAGAGGGACGAGTCGCGCGGCGACGGCGGCGCCGGAGCCGCCGGAGGAGCCGCCAGGCGTGCGCGCCGTGTCCCACGGGTTGCGGCACGGCTCGCCCAGCAAGTTCTCCGTGATAAGGCGGTGGCCGAACTCGGGCGTGTTCGTCTTGCCGACGATGACCGCCCCGGCGGCGCGGACGCGCTCGACCGCCGGCTCGTCCGCGTCGGGCACGCGGTCTTTGTACAGGAGCGAGCCGTAGGTGGTGCGGATGCCCTTGGTAGCACTCAGGTCCTTGATGGCGATGGGCACGCCGTGCAGCGGGCCGAGCGCCGCGCCGGAGGCAAGGACGGCGTCCGCCTCCCGCGCGGCGGCGAGCGCCTGCTCGGGCGCGACGGTGAGGAATGCGTTGAGCGCGGGGTTGTGGCGCTCGATGCGCCCAAGCGCGTGCTCGGTCAGTTCGACGGAGGAGACCTCGCGGGAGCGGAGCAGTTCGGCGAGCCGCCAGGCGGGCAGGGTTTCCAAGTCCTGCCGCACGCCCTAGCCGCCGCGGGAGAGCGCGAAACGCGCCGGGTCGAATGCGTCCACGTCGATGGCGGAGCGCCCCGTGACGATCAGGTCGGCCATCGCCTTGCCGCTCACCAGGCTGAGCAGTATCCCCTTGCGCCCGTGCCCCGTCGCCAAGTAGAGGCTGTCCCACCCGGGGGCGGCGCCCATCAGCGGCAGGCCGTCGTCCGACACGGGGCGCAGGCACGCGGTGGCGTTGATCACCGGCAGCCGCGCCGCATCCGGCGCGAACCGCGCCACGGCGCTGAGGATGGACTCCCGTCCCTCCGCCGTCGTCTCCGCCTCGAACCCCGCCTCCTCCTCCGTCGTCCCCGCGTACACCACGCCGCCGGACTTCGGCAGCGCGTAGCCGGTGCGGTGGAAGACACCGTAGCGCTGAGGCTCGGCAGGCGCTTGCAGGTGGAGTATCTGGCCGCGCACCGGGCGCACCGGCGCGCGCACGCCGATGGACGCGCCCAGGCGCGCGCTCCACGGTCCCGCCGCGAGCACCACGCGCTCGCCGCCGTAGCTCCCGCTGCGCCCAACGGCGCTAGGCGCGCGTCCGCCCTCCGCCTCCAATCCAACCACTTCGTCGATGACGATCTCCGCGCCGCGCCGAATCGCGGCTTGCGCCAGCGCGTGCGCGAAGGGCGCCGACTCCAGCTGCGCCTCGCCCGTCAGGATCGCGCCGTACACGTCCTTGGTCACCCACGAGCCCAGCGCCTCCAGCTCCGACGGCTCCAGCCACTCCGCCTCCAGCCCCAGCGCGCGCTGGATCGCCAACTGCCCCTGCGCCTCCTCCGCCTCCCGCTGCGTGAGCGACGGCCTGAGGATGAGCGTGTCGGCCAGGCCGTAATCGATGCCTCCTTCCTCGCGCAGCGCCGGGCCGAGCTCCTCGTGCAGCCGCGCCCCCTCCGCGCACAGCGCCGTGAAGGGGTCGTCCCGCGTCATCGTCGCGTCGAGCTGCGAGCGTCCGACCACGCTCAGCTCGCCCGCCGCGCCGCCGGAGGCGTGCCGCGCCACGCCGTCGCGCTCGACGACGAGGGCGCGCACACCGTGTTCCGCCGCGAGGAAGTAGCCGACGGCGCAGCCGATGACGCCACCCCCGACGATGAGAACGTCCGCACCCGCGCGCCCGCTCACGTCCGCAGCAACTCTCCCTGGTAGCGTCCCGCGTAGGGCGCGCTCGTGGGCGCGTCGAGCGTGAGGAACACCAACTGCAAGATGCGCGCCCCCTGCGCCACGCTGAACCCCGCCGGGTTGTACACCACCAGCAGCGCCTGCGAGCGCCCGTGGTATCCCGCGTCCCACACCGCGTTGTGAACCGCGACACCGGAGCGCAGCAGGCTCGAGCGCGGCTTGCCGAACGCCATCACGTTGCCGGGCAGCCGCACCTCCTCCGCGAGCGTCACCAGGTAGGCGCCTGGCTCCAACCGCAGCCAGCCGTCGGCGTCGAACGCCAGATCCCGCGGCGGCGGCAGGGCGCGCTCCGCGTTCACCGCCCCTATGCGCCCCGCCCCCTCGAACGCCGCCACCGACGCCAGCGTCATGTCCAAGCCGTTGGCCTGCACCTGCGCCGACGGGTCGGCCACGCCCGAGGCGAGCGGCTCGGCGCCGCCGAGCAACTCTCGTATCTGCTGGTGAGCGAGGACTCCCATAACGCGCCGCGGCCAAGGGTAAAGCAAGGCAGCCCCCAACGCTACCCGCCCCCACGAGCGCCAAGAGATGTCGGCCCCTAGATCGGGGGTGTGGGGGCGCGCCCCCACAAAAGGCTTTTCATTTCTTGGGGTGATGGGCCGGGCAAGAGCCAGGGGAAATCGGGGCAGGTGAGGGAGGAAGCCGCCGATTTGCCTCTTGATACTTGCGCATGGGGACTTGCTAGCATCGGCGGCGGCGCTATTCAAGTCACATCCGGAGGAGGGGAGTTCGGAATGATTGGCTACTGCATGAAGTGTCGGAGCGAGTGCGAGATGGCGGAGACGCGGGCGGTGACGATGCGAAACGGTCGCCCCGCGACCGAGGGCAAGTGCCCCCGATGCAACACGCGGATGTACCGGCTGGGCAAGGTCTAGCCGCCTCGCCAGGCCGCTGACCGAGCGGGAGGGCGCGGCACCACGCCCTCCCGCTTTGGCTCCCCTCGATTCGCCGCGCCGACGGATGACCGCAGGGCCGCCGCCGTAGATAATGGCGCCGTCGCCATTCCCGTCCACCAAGCGAGGCGCCGTTGGAAATCACGCTGCAAGGCATCCAGCTCGGGGGCTTCGAGGTCCGCTTCTACTCGCTCGCCATCCTCGCGGGCCTTTTCGCCGGCATCGCCCTCGCCCACCGCGAGGCGCGCCGCCTGGGCGAGAATCCCGACCACGTTCTGAACATCGCCGCCTTCGGCGCCTTCTTCGGCATCGTCGGCGCCCGCCTCTACCACGTCTTCGACCAGCAGGAGTGGCCGCGCTACCGAGACGACCCCGCCGCCATCTTCGCCGTATGGAACGGCGGCATCGGCATATTCGGCGCCATCGTCGGCGCCGTCGCCGCCCTCCTCCTCTACATGTACTTCACCGCGCAGATGCGGCCCGTCGGCTCCGCCGCCGTCTCCCTCCCCGTCCTCGCGCGGCGCAGGCCGCCCCTGAACGCGCTGCGGTGGCTCGACATCGGCGCGCCCGCCTTCCTGCTCGGCCAGGCCATCGGGCGCTGGGGCAACTTCTTCAACCAAGAGCTCTTCGGCAAGCCCACCGGCCTGCCGTGGGGCATCTCCATACCCTTCGAGCAGGTGAGCGCCGAGGCGCCCGACTATGTCGCCGCCTACCTCGAGGGCGCGACACGATTCCATCCCCTGTTCCTCTACGAATCGCTGCTGAACCTGCTAGGCGTCGTTGTGCTGCTGTTCGTCGCGCGCCGTTTTGCCTACCGCCTGCGCCGCGGCGACGTGCTGTTGATGTACCTGATGTGGTATCCCGCCGTTCGCTTCTCCCTCGAGTTCCTCCGCACCAACCCCTGGGAGCAAGGCGGCGTCCCGATGGCCCAGATCATCTCTGTCCTCCTGTTCGCCGGCGCGCTCGCCGTGCTCGTATGGCGCCACCGCCGCCCCGCTCCCCCGGAAGAAGAGGGCGACGCCCCGGCGGAGGCCCGCTCTCGCGCCGCCCAACGCCGCCGCCGCCGCCGCGACGCCTAACCGCCCGCTTTTCCCGTCGTTCCCGCCTCCGCGGGGCCGCCTACGCGAACCGCTCCGTCAACCACGCCACCGCAAACTCCACCAGCGCCTGCGCCTCGAACAGATGCGAGCGCGCGCCACCCACCATCCCCATCCTCCCCACCCCCGCCTCAAGCGCGGCTCCCGCAATCACGTCGAACGCGTCCACGCCCTCCGGCACGATCCGCGCGTAGTCGAACGCGCCGTTCACGCTGTCGATGTCGCGGTACTCGCGCCAGACAAGCTCTCCATCGACGAGGATGGGCATCTCATAGGCGAGCGTGATCTTGCCGGGCAGCGGCGCGATGCTCTCCGCGTGGTGCAGCATCGTGATGGTGTTGAGCGGCGCGCCCAGCAGCAACGCCTTGCCGCCCGCGTCCTTGAGCCGTTCGTAGGGCGTGCCGGCGCCGAACGCGAAGTTCGCCGGGTGCGGCGCAACGAGCCACACCGCCCGCGCGCCGACGGCGGCGACGCCCGCCTCGGGATGGTCGCCGCGCAGCGCGCCCGGCCATGTGCGGACGCGCTCGGCCAGCACGCCATGCTCGAGGCGCACCGCCGAGCGCGCGGGGTCGAAGGGCGGAACCTCCGCCCGGCGCGCCCGCTGCGCCTCCAACGGCGCCGACGGGTCGATCGCCTCATCCTCCATCGACGCCACCACCGCCAGTGTCCCCTCCGCGCTCACCGCGTCGAGCAACGCCAGGACGACGGCGTCCACTCCGCCCACAACCCTGCCGACGGCGCGGAGGCTCGCGTGAATCTCGAGCATGTCGCCCCGCTCAACGCCCAGGGCGCGCAGGTCGGAGGCCAGCTGCGAGCGGGTGAAGGGCGACCCGCCCCCTACTCCATATCCCCCCATGAGTAACCCTTCTTGATATCGATGCGCAGCGGCACGGTGAGGCGCCCGGCGTAGGGCATGATCTCCTCCAACAAGGCGCTCAGCCCCGCCTCCTCTTCCAGCGGCGTCTCGAAGACCAACTCGTCGTGCACCTGGAGCAGCATGCGGCTCCGCATCCCATCCTTCTCCAACCGCGCCTGCACCTGCGCCATCGCCTCCTTGATGATGTCCGCCGCCGTCCCCTGCACCGGCATATTCACCGCCATCCGCTCGGCGGCCTGGCGCACGTTGCGGTTGCTGGCGTTGATGTCGGGAATCGGACGCCGGCGCCCCAGCATCGTCTCCACGTAGCCCTGCTCGCGCGCCTGACGGATGGTGCCGTCCAGGTACTCCTTCACCCGCGGGTAGGCGCCCATATAGGTCTCGATGAACTGGTTGCCTTCCTCCATCGACAGCTCGGTCTGGTTGGAGATGCCGAAGGCGCTGAGGCCGTAGATGACGCCGAAGTTCATCACCTTGGCCACGCGCCGCATGTCGGGCGTCACCTCCGCGATAGGCACGCGGTTGACGAGCGCCGCCGTGGAAGCGTGGATGTCCTCGCCCCGCTCGAAGGCCGCGATGAGCTCGGGGTCTTCCGACAGATGCGCCAGCACCCGCAGCTCCACCTGCGAATAGTCGGCGGCGAGCAGCATCCACGCCGGGCGCCCCTCCGCCACGAACGCCTTGCGCACGCGGCGCCCCAACTCCGTGCGGATGGGGATGTTCTGCAGGTTCGGGTCGTTGCTCGCCAGCCGCCCCGTCGCGGCGCCCGCCTGGTTGTAGGTGGTGTGGATGCGCCCCGTGGCCGGGTTCACCTGCTGCGGCAGCGTGTCCACGTAGGTCGACTTCAGTTTGGACAGCTCGCGGTATCTCAGCACGTGATCGACGACGGGATGGTCCCTCAGCCACTCCAACGTCTGCGCGTCCGTGGAGTAGCCCGTCTGCGTTCGCTTGCCGTGCGGCAGCCCTTGCTCCTTGAACAGCACGTCGGAGAGCTGCTGCGGGGAGCTGATGTTGAATTCGTGCCCCGCTGCCTCGTAGACCGCCTGCTCCTCCGCCCGCACCATCTCGGTCAGCTCCTCGTTCAACTCCCGCATCGCGTCAGCATCGAGCGCGATGCCGTGCAGCTGCATCCGCACCAGCACAGGCACGAGGGGCATCTCCAGCGTACGGAGAACCTCCATGCTGCGCGCGTCCAGCTCCGTCGTGAAGTAATCGCGCAGGCGCAGCGCTGCGTCCGCCTTGGCGCCCGCGTAGGTCGCCGCGTCGGCGACGGAGACCTGGCCGAAGGGAATCTGCTTGCGCCCGCTCCCGATCAGGTCGGCCAGGGGCGTCATCTCAAGCCCCAGCCTATGGAGCGCCACTTGCGGCAGGCCCAATGCCCGGTCGCGGCCCAGTAACTGAGCCGCGATCATCGTGTCGAACTCCACCTCCGCCCGCGTGGGCTCCAGCCCATGCCTGGCGAGCGCCGTCAACTCGTGGTTCAGGTTGTGGCCCACCTTGGCGACCGCCGCGTCCGTCAGCAACGGCAGCAGCGCGCCCAGCGTCTCCTCGATTGGCGCCTGCGCCCCCTCCGCGTGGCCGACGGGAACGTACCACGCCTTGCCCGGCTCGGCGGCCACTGCGATCCCGGCGATCTCCATCAGCATCGGCGCGGGCGGCGACCCCTCGACAACGAGGGACATCACGCCCGCCGCGCGCACCGCGTCGGCCATAGCCGCCAACGCCTCCGCCGAATCGACGACCGTCGCCTGCGTATCCGGCGCGCCGATGGACGAGGCGTCCGGCTCAGGCGCGCCTGCTGCCGCGCCGGCCTGCTCGGCGGGAGCGCCGCCGGGCGCGGGTATGCGCGCGATGAGCGAGTTGAACTCCAGCTCGCGGAAGAGCTCGACCACAGCCTCTCGTTTGAAGCCGCCGAACGCCGCCTGCGTCAAGTCAAAGCCTGCGGGCGCGTCGGTGACGATGGTCACCAACTCCTTGCTGCGCCGCGCCTGCTCCTCGTGCTCGCGCAGCAGGCCCTGGATGCGCGGCGGCTTCACCTCGTCGATGCGCTCGTACACGGCCTCGACGCTGCCGAACTCCTGCACCAACTTCACCGCCGTCTTGCGCCCGACGCCGGGCACGCCCGGCACGTTGTCCGACGTGTCGCCCTCGAACGCCTTCACGTCGATCTGGCGCAAAGGCTCCAGACCACCGTAGCGCTCCCGCACCGCCTCCACGTCGTAGGTCTTCTGGTCGCCGAACCCCGTGGTCATAAGCACGCGGACGTGCGGCGTGACCAGTTGGAACGTGTCGCTGTCGCCTGTGAAAATGACGGTGTCCACCCCTTTGGCCGAGCACTCCGCCGCGATCGTCCCGATGACATCGTCCGCCTCGTAGCCCGGCGTCTCGTAGATGGGCACGTCCAACGCCCGCATCAGCTGCTTGACGCGTTCCACCTGCTTATTGAGCTCCTCCGGCGTCGGCGGACGGTGAGCCTTGTAGTCCGCGTAGAGCTCGTCGCGGAACGTGGGGCCCGGCGGGTCGAAAGCGATCGCCACGTGCGTTGGCCTCAGGTCCCCGATGGCTCTGAACAGCGTGCCGGCGAAGGAATGGACGGCCTCGACGCGCTCTCCCATCGAGCGCGTGGTCATCGGCGTCTTCTCCATCGCGAAGAAGGCGCGGAAGGCCATCGCGTGCCCATCGAGCAGCAGCAGAAGCGGCTCGCGCTCCTCCACTGCCACATCCGCCGCCCCTTCGGGCTGATCCGCCCCTATCGTGTCCGGCTGAGCGGCGTCCGCGCTTTCGGCGGCGAAAAGCCCCGCCTGCCCTTCCGGTGTGCGCGCAGCCATAGCGCCGCGATTCTAGCACTCCACCCCGTCCACCTTGCCCCCCGTTCACCCTGAGGGCACTCGAAGGGCGCGCCCCGCGTTTTATCCGTCATTCCTGCCTCTGCGGGAATCCCGACGTCACCAAGCCCCGATGCGCAAAGAGGCGCCCGGCGCATGCAGGGCGGGGCGGAGTAGTCGGCGTTCGCCCCCCGCGCCCCTGTGTCGGCGAGGGGGGCTTTGCGAATCGAGAAGTTGCGCGTCGAGGACGACGGATGGTGGCGCGAGAACGACGGAATGGCGGCGGGGTTAGACCTCGCGCGTCAGCGTCGCCAGGAACTCCTGATTGCTCTTGGTGCGGCTCATCCGCTCGATGATGCGCTCCGTCGCCTCGGCGGAGTTCACCGAGTCGGACGCAATCATCGAGCTCATGCGGCGCAGCAGCCACACCTGGCGCAGCGTCAGGTCGTTCAGCAGCAGCTCCTCGCGGCGCGTGCTCGAGCGCTGGATGTCGATCGCCGGGAAGGTGCGCCGCTCCGACAGCCGACGGTCCAGGTGCAGCTCCATATTCCCCGTGCCCTTGAACTCCTCGTACACCACGTCGTCCATACGGCTGCCCGTGTCGATGAGGCAGGCCGCGAGGATGGTGAGGCTGCCGCCCTCCTCCGTGTTGCGCGCCGCACCGAAGAAGCGCTTGGGCGGGTACAGCGCCACCGGGTCCATTCCGCCGGACAGCGTGCGCCCGCTGCTGGGCACCGCCAGGTTGTAGGCGCGGGTGAGGCGCGTGATGCTGTCCAGCAGGATCACTACGTCCCTTCCCGACTCCACCAAGCGCTTCGCTCGCTCGAGGCACAGCTCGGCAACGCGGCAGTGGTCCTCCACCGGCTCGTCAAACGTCGAGCTGAACACCTCGCCGTTGACCGAGCGCTTGATGTCCGTCACCTCCTCCGGCCGCTCGCCGATGAGCGCCACCATCAGGTGCAGGTCGGTGTGGTTGACGCTGATGCCCGCCGCGATGTCCTTCAGCAGCGTCGTCTTGCCCACCTTGGGCGGCGCCACGATCATGCCCCGCTGCCCGCGCCCGATGGGCGAGACCAGGTCGATCATCCGCGCCGACAGCAACTCCTTCGTCGTCTCCAGTTTGATCTGCACGTCCGGGAACACCGGCGTCAGATTCTCGAAGCTGGCGCGCCGCCGAGAACGCTCGGGGTCTTGCCCGTTGACCGACTCCACGCGCGCCAACCCCAGGAAGCGGTCGGAGTCGCGCTGCGACTTGACCTGCCCCAACACGTGGTCGCCGGTGCGGAGTCCGAAGCGCCGCACGTGCGCCTGCGACACGTAGACGTCGTTCTGCCCCGGGCGGCGACCGTGGCGGCGCAGGAAGCCGTAGCCGTCCGACATCACGTCAAGGATGCCGCTCGCTATCTGCTGGCCTTGCTCTCCCGCGTAGGAGTGGAGCAGCGCGTTCAGCACCTCGTCGCGGCGCATCGACTCCGGCGCTTTGCCGTTGCCGAGCTCGCGCTCGTGCGCCAGCGCCACCAGCTCCTGCGGGGTCTTCTCGTACAGTTCGGCGATGTTCATAGGCTCAGTCCAGATGTTGAGAGGATGGGATGCGGGCGACGGATTCCGCCGTGGTCGAGACGCGCAGGGGTGGGTTGGTCGCCAAGTCGGCTACCGCATCGACCCCTCGCGCCTTGGGCGAGGGTCGTCCGCCGGGAATCGGGGCGCGGCCAGTCTAGGGAAGGGCTGCGCGGAGAGGCAGGTTACGAAGAGAACGCCGTAAACCACGGCAATCGCTAGTGTACCACATTCCGGCAACCGCCCACAACCAACCCCTGCCCCTTACCCCATATCACCCTGAGTGAACCCGAGGGTGAACCGTGCAGGCGCGCCGCCATTTCTGAGCACGCGCCTTCTGGGAAAAGGGGAGGGCATCCTCGAAGATGCTAGCAGGCGAACTCCCTATCGTTATGCTGTGACACTACGCTAGCGGCGGCGCACGCATAATCGAGTGTCCTTTGGGAGGCGCATGTGCTGCACGCCGTAACTCCGCTGTTCACCGCGAACCGCCGCCGCCACGCAGCCACGCCCTCTCCTGTCACTCCCAGCGCGCCACCGCGTGGGGTCTTTAGATTCCTCGCTCCGCTCGGAATGATAGGGGGGCGGATGGCAAGACGGTGGGGCGCGCGTCGGCGCCGCTTCCCTTCGTCCGGTTAGCGTAACCTTGGCTTATGCCCGGCGAGAACCTGCGCGTGCTCAGCGTCGTCCACTACGCCGTATTCGGCGGCCCGGCGGCGGTCAACATGCGAATCGCTGCGGGGCTGGCGGAGGCGGGCGTCGACCTGACCGTCGCCCTCCCGCAGGAGCGCGGCTCGGCGCACGAGCGCCTTGAGGCGGCGAGCGTGCGCACGCTGACCCTGCCGATGGGCAGGCTGCGCGCCAGGCCCGACCCCCGCGTGCAGCTGGGCGTGGCCGCCTCCTTCTGGCCGACGATTGCTCGCATCGCGCGCCTGGTGCGCCGCGAGGGGTTCGACGTGGTGCAGGCCAACGGGTGGGAGAACCCGCACGCGCTGCTTGCGGGGCGGACGGCGGGCGCGGCAACCGTCGCACAGATCGTCGGCGCCGGCCTGCCGCACGCCCTGCGCTTGGGCTTCGCCCCGCTGCTCCCCCTCGCCGCCGACGCCACGCTCGCGACTGGCAAGGCCGTCGCGGCGCGCTACCCGCTCACCGACGGACTCGGCGAGCGGCTCGTAACCTACTTCCCGCCGGTGGACCTCGACCTATACGCCTCGGCGACGGTGGACGGCGCCGCCGCGCGCGAGCGCCTCGGCTTCGGCGCGGACGACCTGGTGGTGGGCAACGTCGGCAACTTCAACCCGATGAAGGGGCAAGACCTGCTGCTGGAGGCGTTCGCCCTAACACGGGAGCGCACGCCGTCGGCAAAGCTCGTGATGGTCGGTCAGACGCTCGACACGCACGCGGATTACTATGCAGGCCTTCTAGCGCAGGCGCATCGGCTAGGGTTGCGCCCGGGGCGCGACGTGGTCTTCTCCTCGCCGCAGGGCGGCATCGAAGAATACTTAGCCGCCTTCGACCTGTTCGCGCTCACGTCGCGCAGCGAGGGCATCCCCACGGCGATGCTGGAGGCCATAGCTATGGCCAAACCGGTCGTGGCGTTCGACGTGGGCGCCGTGCGCGAGGCGCTGCGCGACGGCGTGGACGGCCTCATCACGCCGCCGCTTGACACGAGCGCTGCGGCGGACGCGATGACGCGCCTGCTGACCGACCGTCCCCGCGCCGCCGAGATGGGCGCGCGGGGACGCGAGCGCGCGTTGGCGGCCTTCGGCGCGGCCAACGCCGTCGAACGCCACCTCGCCGCCTACCGCCTCGCCGTGGAGCACGCGGCTGCCAGGCGGCGGTTCGGCCTGCGGCGGAACGCCGATTGGCTGCGCCGCTGGGGAAGCGGCGCGCCGTGAGGGTGCTGCTCGTCTCGCACGACTTCCCGCCCATGCTCAACTCCGCCGCGCGACTGATGGGCGAACTGGCGGACGACCTGCGCGGCGCGGGCCACGCGGTGACCGTGCTCACCCGTTGGCGCAGGGGCGAGCGGAAACGCCAGGGCATGCGCACGGCCCGAGGGCTGCCGCTGCCGCGCCGCGTCCCCGGCCTGCGCGCGCTCGACCAGCTGTGGCTCAGCCTGGCGATGCTCTGGGCGGGTCTGCGGCTGCCCAGGCAAGACGCCATCATCGTCTACTCGCCGCCCCTCCCCCTCGCCGCCGCCGCGCTGCTGCTATGCCGCCGCTGGCGCTGCCCGCTCATCGCCAACGTCCAAGACCTCTACCCGCGCACCGCCGTCGAGCTGGGGCTGCTGCGCGGCGGGCCGATGCTCCGGCTCGCCGAGCGTTTGGAGTCGCTCCTCTACCGCAAGGCGGCGGCGCTCACCGTCCACTCCCCCGGCGCCCGCGACTACGTCGCCGCCAAGGGAGCGCCGCCGGAGCGCGTCCACGTCGTCTACAACTGGATCGACCTAGAGGCGGGCGCCCGCGCCGACCCCGACGCGTGGCGCGCCCGCCACGGCCTTGCCGACGCCTTCCTCGTAACGTTCGCCGGAACGATGGGCTTCGCCCAGGACTTGCGGACCGTTACGGACGCGGCGGCGCTCACCGCGAGCGACCCCTCCGTCGTGTGGGCGCTGGCGGGCGGCGGCGTGATGCGCGGCGAGGTGGAGCGCGCCGTGCGCGAGCGCAACCTGACCAACGTGCGCCTCCTCCCGCACCAAGCGCCGGATGACTACCACGCGATGCTGCGCGCGTCGGACGCGGGATTGGTCACGTTGTCCGCCTCCCTCACGGCGCCCGTTACGCCCGGCAAGGCGCAGGCGCTGATGGCGGCGGGCGCGCCCATCGTCTGCGCCGCCCACCCCTCCACCGACCTCAAGCGCCTGGTGGAGGAATCGGGCGCGGGAGTGTTCGGGGAGGCGGGCGACGCGCAAGGTCTGGCGGACGCCGTCTTGGCGCTCCGCGCCGACCCGGCCCGCGCCCGCCGCATGGCCGAGGCGGGCCGCGCCTTCGCCGCCGCGCGCTTCGACCGCCGCCGCGCCACAGCCGCCTACGAGGCGCTGCTGCGCTCGCTGGCGGGGGAGTAGGGCTGCGGGGGCAATCGCGTCTGCGCGCGGCGGGCGATATGATGGCGGCGGAGGTTCGCCGTGCGCGCTCTTGTCACCGGAGGGGCGGGGTTCATCGGGTCTCGCGTCGTTAGGGCGCTCCTGGACGCAGGGCGCGAGGTCGTCGTGCTCGACGACCTGTCATCCGGGTTCCGCGAGAACATGAAGGGCCTCCCCGCGGCGCGCCTGATCGAGGCGGACGTGCGCGACCGGGAGGCGGTGGACTCCGCCTGTGAGGGAGCGGAGGTGGTCTTCCACCTAGCCGCGTCGGTGGGCAACAAGCGCTCCATCGACGACCCCCGCGCCGACGCCTCCGTGAACCTGCTCGGCACGCTGAACGTGCTCGAGGCTGCGCGGCGCGGCGGTGTGCGCAAAGTAGTGCTCTCTTCGTCGGTGGGCGTGCTGGGCGAGGTGGAGCGGCTGCCCGTTACGGAGGAGCACCCGACGCGGCCCATCTCCCCTTACGGCGTGAGCAAGCTGGCGGCGGAGAAGATGGCGCTGGTCTACCACGAGCTGCACGGTGTAGAGGTCGCGTGCCTGCGCTACTTCAACGTCTACGGCCCAGGCCAGCGCTCCGACGCCTACGGCAGCGTGCTCCCCATCTTCGTCTTCCGCATGCTGGCGGGCGAGTCGCTGACCGTCTTCGACGACGGCGAGCAGACGCGCGACTTCGTCTACGTGGACGATGTGGCGCGCGCCAACCTGCTGGCTGCCGAACCCGGCGCGCCGTCGGGCGTCTTCAACGTCGCCTCCGGCAAGGCGATCTCCCTTAACCGGCTCGTCGGCCTGCTGCGCGAGGCGAGCGGCTTGGACGCGCGCGTTACACACGAGGCGCCGCGCCCAGGCGACGTGCGCGACAGCCTGGCCGACACCGCCAAGGCGCGGCGCGAGCTGGGCTTCGAGGCGGCGGTGAGCATCGAGGAGGGCATCGCGCGCTACTTCGATTGGGCGCGCCGCGAGGCGGCGCAGGCGGCGACGCGATGACGCCGCGAGCGCTGGTCATCGGCGGCGGCGGGATGCTCGGCCACCAGGTGTGGCGGGCGCTGGACGCGCGCTTCGAGACGCGGGCCGCCGTCCGCGAGTGGCGCCCCGCCTTCGGGCGCGTCGGCCCGCGAGCGCGCGAGCAGGCTATCGAGGGCGTGGACGCGCGCCGCTTCGACACGGTGGAGCGGGCGCTGGCCGAGTTTCGCCCCCACTTCGTCGTCAACGCCGCGGGCGTAGTAAAGCAAGCCGCCGCCGCTACCGACCCCATCGCCTCCATCGAGGTGAACGCGCTCTTCCCTCACCGCATGGCCGCCGCGTGCGAGGCCGTCGGCGCCAAACTCGCGCACGTCAGCACCGACTGCGTCTTCTCCGGGCGCAAGGGGCGCTACACGGAGACGGACGAACCCGACCCGATCGACCTGTACGGGCGGACGAAGCTGCTCGGCGAGCCGGGCGGCGGCGCGCTCACCCTTCGCACCTCCATCGTAGGGCGCGAGTTGGACACGGCGCACGGCCTCGTGGAGTGGTTCCTATCGAACCGCGGCGGGCGCGTACGCGGCTTTTCCCGCGCCGTCTTCAGCGGGCTGTCCACGGGCGTCTTGGCCGTGCTCATCGCCGATATCCTCGAACGCCGGCCCGACCTGTCGGGCCTCCACCACGTGGCCGCCGAACGGATCGACAAACACGCGCTGCTGACGCTGCTGAACGAAGCCTACGGCGCGGGCGTGGAGATCGAGCCGGACGACGATGTGGTCATCGACCGGAGCCTTGACGGGCGCGCGTTCGCGGCGGCGACGGGGTTCCGCGCGCCGCCGTGGGCGGAGATGATCGAGGCGATGGCGGCCGAGGACGCGGCCTACGCGGGAGCGCGCGCATGACGTTCCTGGACGGCAAACGGGTGCTCGTAACCGGCGGCACAGGCTCACTGGGCCAGGCGCTAGTGCGCCGCATTTTGTCGGGCGAGGAGGGGCAGCCGTCGCGGGTTACGGTGCTGTCGCGCGACGAGGCGAAGCAGCACGAGATGCGCCTCGCCTACGCGCAGCAGCCGCAGGCGACGGACGACATCATCTACGCCGCCGCGCGCGACGCCCTCGCCTTCCACGTGGGCGACGTGCGCGACTACGACGCGCTGCGTTGGGCCGTGGCCGAGGCCGACGTCATCGTCCACGCGGCGGCGCTCAAGCAGGTGCCCACCTGCGAGTACTTCCCCGAGGAGGCGTTCCGCACCAACACGGGCGGCGCCGCGAACCTGGCGCGCGCGGTGCGCGAGGCGGGCAACGTCGAGGTGGTGGTCGGCGTCTCCACCGATAAGGCGTGCAAGCCGGTCAACGTCATAGGCATGACCAAGGCGCTGTCGGAGCGCATCCTCGTCGAGGCGAACCGCCATGTGCCCAACACCCGCCTGGTCTGCGTCCGCTACGGCAACGTGCTCGCCTCCCGAGGCTCCATCATCCCCCTCTTCCAGGAGCAGGCGGCGCGGGGCGGGCCACTGACCGTAACCGTGCCGGAGATGACGCGCTTCCTGCTGTCGCTGGACGACGCCGTGAGCGTGGTCTTCGCCGCGATGAAGCACGCCGCCGCGGGCGAGATCATCGTGCCCAAGTTGGAGTCGGCACGCATCGTCGACGTGGCCGAAACCATCATCGGCGACCGGCCCGCCGCCATCGAGTACACCGGCATCCGCCCAGGCGAGAAGGTGCACGAGGTGCTGGTGTCGGAGGAGGAGTTGCCCCGCACCGTGGAGCGCAACGGCTTCTTCACGATCGGCTCCGTGCTGGAGTACGCGCAAGAAGCGCCCGCGCTGCGCGAGGAGTATTCGTCGCGCAATCCGACGCTGGAGGGCGAGCGCCTGCGCGCCGTCCTCGCGCCCTTCCTCTCCAGCGGAGGCGGCCCGTGAGGATAATGACCATCCTGGGCACGCGCCCGGAGATCATCCGCCTCAGCCGCGTCATCCCCGCCCTCGACCGCGCCGCCGACCACGTCCTCGTCCACACCGGGCAGAACTTCCGCCCCGAGCTGAGCGACGTCTTCTTCGACGAGCTGGGCGTCCGCCACCCCGACGTGCGCCTGGACGCGGGCGCGTCCGGCTTCGGCGCGCAGGTAGGGCGCATCCTGGCTGGGGCGGCGGAGGCGATCGAGGCGGCGCGGCCCGACCGCGTCGTCATCCTCGGCGACACCAACAGCGGGCTATCGGCGCTGGCCGCCGCTCGCGCGGGCGTGCCCGTCTTTCATCTCGAGGCAGGCAACCGCTGCTACGACCCGCGCGTGCCGGAGGAGGTGAACCGCCGCGTCATCGACCACGCCTCGGCGGTGCTGATGCCCTACACGCATCGCAGCGCCGCGAACCTGGAGCGCGAGGGCATCGAGCGCGAGCGCGTCTTCGTCGTCGGCAACCCTATCAACGAGGTGATGCGCCACTACGCCGATCGCATCGACGCGAGCGGCGCGCTCGAACGCTTGGGCGTGGAGCCCGGCGTCTACTTCCTCGCCACGCTGCACCGCGCCGAGACGGTGGACGTCCCCGAGCGCCTCCGCGCCGCCGTCGCGAGCCTCGGCGCCGTCGCCGAGCGCTGGGGCGTGCCCGTGCTCCTATCGACGCACCCCCACACCGCCGACCGCCTCGCCCGCGAGGGCGTCGCCTCGGTGGACGGCGTGCGCCTCATCGAGCCATTGGGCTTCTTCGACTTCGGCAAGTTGGCGCGCGGCGCGCGGTGCGTGCTCACCGACAGCGGCACCGTGCAGGAGGAGTGCTGCATCCTGCGGTTGCCCAACGTTACGCTGCGCGACGTTACGGAGCGCCCCGAGACGGTGGAGTGCGGCAGCAGCATCCTCGCGGGGGTGGAGGCGGAGAACGTGCTGCGCGCGGTGGAGGCCGCCACGGCGTCGCCCCCCGCGTGGACGCCGCCGCCGGAGTACGTCGTCCCCGACGTTACGTCCGCCGCGCTGAACATCATCCTGGGCCGCCACCTGCTCCGCCGCGAGGCCACGTGAGCGAGGCGGCGCCGTCCGCCGAGACGCCGCGCTACAAGCGCGCGATGGACCTAGCGGTGCTCGCCGCCGCCCACCTCGCCGCTCTGCCTCTGTGGGCGCTGCTGTGGATCGCCATCCCCGTCCTCATCATGCTGGACGACGGGCGCCCCGTCTTCTACCGCCAGCGGCGCGTGGGCAAGGACGGCGCGCTGTTCGAGGTGCTCAAGTTCCGCACGATGACGCGCGGCAGCGACGAGGACGGCCCCGCCCGCACCGCCCGCGACGACCCGCGCGTTACGCGCTTCGGGCGCCTACTGCGCCGCACCGCGCTCGACGAGCTGCCGCAGGTGCTGAACATCCTGCGCGGCGAGATGAGCTTCGTCGGCCCCAGGGCGCTGTCGGCGGCGGAGTGCGCCGAGCTGGCCGAGCGCCTCCCCGACTTCGCCCAACGCCAAGCCGTCCTCCCCGGCCTCACCGGCCTCGCCCAGGTCTACAACACCGGCGACGACCCGGAGCGCAAATTGGCCTACGACCTCGACTACGTCCGTCGCCGCTCTCCCCTCCTCGACGCGAAACTGCTCGCCCTCTCCGCCGCCAACACCCTCCGAGGCCGCTGGGACAGGCGCGGCTAGCGCCCGCTCCCCGCAGCGCCGCGCGCTTTACAAGCGCCGCCCGCCAGGGTAACAATAGAGGCACGGGCGGATAGCTCAGTCGGTTAGAGCGCCTGCTTCACACGCAGGAGGTCGCAGGTTCAAGTCCTGCTTCGCCCACCAGCGCCCATTCCGCCCTCGCGTTCTATAGCCCCAAGAATTCCCAAATTCGTGGGTAGTTGAGCCAGGGATTCGGTAGTTCGTTGAGCCGGGATCTGCCCCACGCACGGGGAAGCGTCTCTGCACAGCGGCCGTGCAGCCTCCGACAGCCCATGAGAAAGACACGTACTCTAGATGAGCGGAAACTGCGGGGAGGGGCCTATCCCCAAGAAGGGACGGGAGTGACTGTAGCCTGAGGGTGGCTCAGTCCTCAGTGGTATGGCATAGCCCGTTCGCCATCAACCCGCCCGCTACCTCTCCGTTCGCGCTGAGACACAGCCGAAGCACGAACCCACCCTGTAGGGAGGCTCGCGAGCCGCCCGCAATCCCCACCGAGGGCGCTACCGCCTGCCCAGCCTGAGGAACAGGCCGACCAGACTCCCCATCACGACGATCACTATACCTATGCCAACCCACCCCCAGATGGTCGCGCGCAAAACCCTTACGCGAAAGTCGAAGGACTCGTCTACCAGCGGGTTGCGGGCGCGAATTGTGATGGCGTAGTCGCCGGGGACCAGGTTGGCGGGCGGTGTGATTTCCAGGCTGATGTCTGCGATGGCCTCCGCCTCTAGGTTCACGACCGAGTCCACCTCGAAGGTTACTTCCCAGCCGGGCGGAGCGTCCGCCAGCAGGTTCACGCTGGGCTGCGCCGCGGTGCCTATGTTCACCAGCCGGATGGCCGCCGGCGTGGCCTGACCGGCGACAGCATCGAGATTCAGCCGTTGGTTCGGTGTGGTCAGGAGCAGGTCGGGCACGCCAGTCAGCACCACTTGGAGAGGCACCTCTAGGAAGAACTCCTCGCTGGCGGCTTCGAACACCGCCCGGTAGCCACCGGGCAGCGCGTCGCGGTTCGGGCTCAGCGTCGTCGTGATGCGCTCGATTCCCCGAGGTATGACCGTCACACTGGAGATGAGCTTCTGCTCGCCGACCGCCGGCGTGAAGGTCACCGTCCAGCCTGTCGGCACGAGCGACCCCAGCTCGAGCGTGACGTTCTCGCTTGTCCTGTTGGTGATGGCGATGTCGAAGCCGAACTGACTTGTCGTCGGCCCTCTGAGCGCGTTGAAGGTCGCACGCGCAAGCACCTCCTCCCCCGGCGGTCGGTCGATCGAGCCTCTCTGGACGCTGACGACCTCGGCGCCGAGGAGCTCGCCGCTGGGCGACACGATGTTGAGCCGGGCCTGGAACTCGGAAGTGCCCTCTTCCTGAAGGGGCGTTAGCCGTAGGCGGAAGTCCTTGCTCACCCCGCCAGGGAGCGTGATGGACGTAATCTCGTAGGGGCCGAAGATGGGCCGTAGCGCGATTCGCCAGTCGTCCGGCACGCCGGACACCTCGAGCAGCGCCTGCTGTGTCTCGGCGGAGCCGTTGCACAGGGTCACGTCGAGCTCCAGTTGCCCCACGCCGGGGTCGAACGTCACCCCGCGCACGGGCAAGACGATGCTGATGCCCGGGGGGCACTGAAGCTCGCCGCCCAGCTGATTGGTGCGCTCTTGAGCATGCGCAAGGCCGGAGGCCGTAGTCATTGCTACGAGCGCGAGCGTAATTAGAGCGATTCGTGAAAATCTCGCGGGGGTCATGGCAATCACGACCTGCACCGGCTGCTGGGACGCCTATCGAGTGCGCCGCGGCTAGGTGGAGGCCTAAGTATAGCGCAGCGGCTGGTCATACCCGGATGCAGGCTGTCCAGTGCCCCGGCTTGGTCTCGCGCAATGCCGGCGCCTCGCCCCGGCACTCGTCGATGGCTATCGGGCAGCGTGTGTGAAAGACGCAGCCGGAGGGAGGGTTGGCCGGGCTGGGGATGTCGCCTACGAGAATCTGACGCTGCCTGGCCCGCTCCACCCGCGGGTCCGGGATTGGGACCGCCGACATGAGCGCCTGCGTGTAGGGGTGCAGGGGGTCGTCGAACAGTTCCTTGGCGCTGGATATCTCCATGACCTTCCCCAGGTACATCACCACCACGCGCGATGCGATGTGCCGGACAACGGACAGGTCGTGCGCAATCACCATGTAGGTCAGGCCGAACTGGTCCTGCAGGTCCGCGAGCAGGTTCAGGATTTGCGCCTGGACCGAGACGTCCAGAGCCGATACCGGCTCGTCTGCGACGATGAACTCGGGCTGCATCGCCAGCGCCCTTGCAATCCCGATGCGCTGTCGCTGGCCGCCGCTGAACTCGTGCGGGTAGCGTCCCGTCATCGCCGGGTCCAGACCCACCGACCGGAACAGCTCGGCGACCCGCCTCCGGTACTCCACCTTGCTCGCAGCCAGCCGGTGCACCACGAGCGGCTCGCCGACGAAGCTGCCCACCGTCATCCGGGGGTGCAGTGAAGAGTAGGGGTCTTGGAAAATGACCTGCATCCGCTGCCGGTAGGGCATGAACTGCCTGCCGCTGAGCCGCAGGATGTTCACGCCATCGAACCAGATCTCCCCGCCTGTCGGCTTCGCTAGCCGCAGGATCGCCCGGCCGAGCGTTGTCTTCCCCGACCCGCTCTCCCCGACGATTGCCAGCGTCTGGCCGCGCTTGATGTTGAGGCTGATGCCGTCGACGGCCTTGATGTCCCCCACCCTCCGCCGGAAGAGCCCTGCAGTGATGGGAAAGTACATCTGGAGGTCTTTGACCTGGACGAGGTCATCCTGCGCGGTGCGTGCACCCTCCATGTTCTCTGCGCGCTCGGTAGTCACTTCGACTTCACCACCGTGGAGTCGCCGATGTCCACCTCATTCCATTGCCAGCAGGCGGCCGTGTGATCGTCTGTCACGAGCATCGCGGGAGGCTCCTCGCGCTCGCATCGCTCCACGATGAACGGGCACCGGGGGTGAAAGTAGCAGCCCCCGGGCAGCCGGAGGAGGCTTGGCGGCAGGCCCTCGATCGTCGACAGCCGGGAGCCTTCCACCCGGTCCATGCGAGGCACCGATTGCAGCAGCCCGAGTGTGTAGGGATGCCGGGGGTTGTGGTAGATCTCGTCCGCCGTCGCCTGCTCGACGATCTTGCCGGCGTACATCACGTTCACTCGGTGAGCATATCGCGCGACCACGCCTAGGTTGTGAGTGATGAGCAGGACTGCGGTTGACAGTTGCTCGGCCACGCTCTCCAGCAGTTCCAGGACCTGCGCCTGGATGGTCACATCGAGTGCGGTCGTCGGCTCGTCGGCGATGACCAGCTTGGGCTCGCAGCTGAGGGCCATCGCTATCATGACCCGCTGCCGCATGCCGCCGCTGAACTGGTGGGGGTAGTCGGCCATCCGGTCGGTGGGCTGCGGAATGCCCACTAGCTCCAACAACTCGACCGCGCGCCGCCATGCGGCCTGCTTGTCGATGTCCTTGTGGGCGCGGATGGTTTCCACGATCTGGTGGCCGATGGTGAACACCGGGTTCAGGGAGGTCATCGGTTCCTGGAACACCATGCCGATTTCGTTTCCCCTGACCCCGCGCATCTCCTGTTCGCTCAGCTTGAGGAGGTCGCGGCCATTCAGGAGGATCTCGCCCCCAATGATGCGCCCGGGCGGGAAGGGCACGAGCCGCATCACCGAGAGGGCGCTCACGCTCTTGCCGCAGCCGCTCTCTCCCACCAGCGCGACGAATTCCCCCTCCTGGATGTCGTAGCTAACGTTGTCGACCGCCTTCGCCTCCCCTTCGTCGGTGAAGAAGGACGTGCGGAGGTTCCGTATCTCGAGGAGTGCAGCCATGTGACGCTTCTCCTTCTCAGGCAGGTCGGCCTACGACGGACGGCCCCTTTCGGCGCTCTGGATCTGCTCTGCGAAGCGCGCCGACCGGCCGGTGAGACCTACCCCACTGCCTCGCAGACGCGGGTCCAACACGTCTCGGAGGGCATCGCCGAGCAGGTTGAAGCCGAAGACCGCCGCCCCGATGGCAATCGCCGGTGGAATGGTCAGGCGGTAGCCGGCGTTGAACACGTCCCGCACACCCCGGCTGACCAGGTTCCCCCAGCTCGGCACGTCTCCCGGCAGGCCGAGGCCGAGGAACGTCAGCGATGTCTCGATGATGATTGCCGTCCCGATGATGAGGCTCCCGAGGATCAGGTAGAGCGCGATGAGCTGCGGGAATATGTACCGCGCGAAGATGCGTAGGGTAGACGCCCCGATAGCGCGTGCGCTATCGACGTAGGGCATCTCCTTGATGCTGAGGACCACCGACCGCATCGTGCGCAACTGCGGGGGGACGAAGATGATGGCGATGGTGAAGATGAGGGTGTTCAGGGAGGAGCCCAAGACCACGAGGACGAACAGGGCCAGCACCAGCCCGGGGATGGTCATCATCGTGTCCACGACGCGCTGGAAGAGCAGGTCGACCAGCCCGCCGTAGTAGGCCGTGACGATGGCGAGGAACGTGGCCACGGTTATGGCCGCGAAGACCGCCAGCACTCCGACCATGATGGAAAGCCGGGCCCCCCATATCGTGCGGGACCACAGGTCGCGGCCCGCGTAGTCCGCACCAAGAAGGTGCTCCGCGCTTGGTTCGGTAAAGGGTGCGGCGACGATCCGGGCCGGGTCGTGCGTGGCGAAGACGTAGGGAAAGGCCGCCGCCACTACCGCGATGAGGATCAGAACGGCGCCCAGCGCCCCCAGTGGCTTCAGCCGGGCGAACCTCCAGACCGCGCGGGCCCACTCCCGAGGAAGCCGGGCAACGAACGCCGCCTCCAGTGGCTGCTCGATTACCCTGTCCATCGCTTACCCGCTCCTACCGGTTGGGCCTTCGGGCTAATCATACCGGATCCTTGGGTCGATCCACCCATAGGTGATGTCGACGAGGAGGTTCGCGAACAGCACCGCCGCGCCGATCAGCAGGGTGATGGCCTGCAGCACTGGAAAATCTCGGGTTTCGGCCGCATTGACCAGCGCCGCCCCGATCCCATTGACGCCGAAGACCACTTCCACGATGACAGACCCCGCGATGAGGCGGTCCAAGCTCAGTCCGATGAGCGTGATGACGGGAAGCAGCGCGTTCCGCAAAGCGTGCTTGTAGAAGACGCTGCCCTCAGCCAGCCCCTTGGCGCGCGCCGTCCGGATGTAGTCCTGCCCCAGCACCTCAAGCATCTGGGAGCGTGTCAGCCGCATGATTGGCGCCGCCGCAGTGAAGGACACGACGGCCGCAGGGATAGCAATATTGCTCAGATTCGTTACCGGGTCCTCCCAGAAGGGCACGAAATCGGGCGTTACCCAGTAGAACTGGGTCGATAGGACGACCACGATGACGGCTGCGATGACGAAGGCGGGCGTAGTGAGTCCGCCGAGCGAGAGCACACGTACGAGGTTGTCGAGCTTGGACTCCGGGAATCGAGCTGAGACGATGCCCAACGGCACCCCAAGGAGCACCGAGCCGATCAGGCCCATGATGCCCAGCTGAACCGTTGCGGGCAGCCGCTCCCTGATGACGTCGACCACCGGCTTCTGGTTGACGTAGGAGTTGCCTAGGTCACCCGTGGCCAGGTGGCTGGTCCAGCGCACGTACTGGACGTGGATTGGATCGGCGAGGCCGTACCGTTCGCGAACGAGCCGCTCCCACTCCTCCTCTGCGCTGCCGGTCTGTCCGGTGATCCGCTGTCCGATTCCCGAGCCCCCCTCCTCCGCGAAGAGGAAGTCCACGAAGTCCCCGGGGATCGTCCGCAGCATGAAGAAGAAGAGCAACGAAATGAGGAACAGCGTGAGAGGGACGAGCATCAGCCGTCTGAGGACGTATGTGCCCAAGCGATACCTCCCTCCTCAAGCGCCACTTCTCAGCACGGCTGCCACTCTGCCCAGGGCGGAGTGGTGATAGAGCGGTGGAGTGGGGGAGAGGGAACCCTCTCCCCCACTCGCTTGCTTGCGCGTCTGCGATGCCTGCTAGCGGCACTCCTCCGAGAGCCAGGTCGTCGCCGGCTGACGCCCTTCGTACATGCCAGGGCCTGGGTGGTAGCTGTTGACGCAGCCGTGCCGCGTCTCTCCGGCCAGCGTGATGCCGATCGCCCACTGGTCGTGCGTGGGCTTCGCCATCTCGCGGTCCACGACCTTGAGGTACTCGTAGCGCTCGTCCCGGTCGAGAATCGTCCGCGAGGTCTCCAGCACCTGGTCGATGAACTCTATCCCGCTCCACGGGAAGGTGCCTGCCGTCGTCGTGTTCGAGAAGGAGGCCCCACTGATGAGCATGGAGTTCTCGGGCATGTTGAAGGTGATGCCGCTCGCCTGGATCGTCGCGGTCCAGAGGCCTTGCGCAATCTGCTCGCGCTGGATGACGCCTGGTCGGCCGAGGTCGGAGACGGCGCGGATGCCCACGTTGTTCCAGGACTCGATGAGCGGGATGTAGAAGTCGAGGAAGCCCCCTGCCACGATGGGCTGCGGAAGGTCGAGCCCATTGGGGTAGCCGGCCTCCGCGAGTATGTCGCGGGCTCGTTGCTCGTACTCGGTGTAATTGTCAGGGTTGGTCCACGGCATAAGCTCGTACTGCTCTTCGAGCGAGATGGTGGCGTCCGGATACCACTCCCGGTTGATCCACAAGTCTGCGCCGCCCTCCGTGCCGGGTCCGCGGCCAACAGTCATGTTCTTGTAGGACTGCGTCGCGTAGTGGGCCGCCGTCAGCACGCGTTCGTCTTGCCAGACCTCCTGCTCGTTGTTGACGACCCAGGAGAACCATCCGTGGCCGTGGAGCAGGACCTCGCACTCGGCCGAGTCCCGAGCACGACCGCAGAGCGACTCCTGCTCAGGGATCGGCTGCGCTGTCCACTGGCCGACGTGCCCTTCCCTTGCCACGAACGAACCGAACGCGCGCGTTGCGTCTTCGAACTTGCGGTTGACGGCACCATCCAGGTACGGCAACCGGTTGCCTGCCGCGTCGACGCCCCAGTAGTCATCGTTCCGTTCGAAGGTCTGAGACCCGTCGGGCTCCCACTCGACCAGCTTGAACGGCCCGGTTCCTACGCCGATGCTCCCAGGCACGTCGTCATCCTGCATGAAACGCCACCGCTCTTCCGCTGTGGCGCCGTTCGGGTTTTCACCCACGATCAGGTGCTGGGGCGTGATTACGTAGACCTGGTGTGCGAGCAGGTCGACGAAGGTCGCGTCGGGCTCGTAGAGCTCCATCTCGACAGTGAACTCGTTGACCCTCCGGATGTCCTTGAGCGTCTGCTTCATGCCCAAGGCGCGGCGCATAAGGACGTGTTCGGGGTCGGGGTCGATCAGACGCTTGAACGTCGCGACGACGTCGTCGGCGTTGAAGTCCTCGCCATCGTGCCACTTGACTCCTTGCCGCAGCGACACGGTGTAGGTCGTGCCCGCAGCGTCCGGAACCACCTCGGTCGCCAGCATCGGAATCACTTCAGGCCCTACGGCAGGGTCGTACGGCTGCTTGAAGCCCAGCAGCGGCTCGTAGTCCCAGAACAGGATCTGCAGCGCGTTCAACGGGTCGTGCGGATCGACCGCCGGCCGCCTGTCACTCAGCGTCAGCATGATGAACGTGCCGCCGTACTCAGGCGCGTCCTCACTCATCATCATCGCTGTTGGAGTCGCCGCGGGGCCGGCGGATGTTGGAGTCGGCGCAGGGCCCGCGGATGTTGGAGTCGGCGCAGTCGTCGGCGTCGGCTCGTCGTCACCGCAGGCAACCGCCGATACCATGAGCAGGGCTGCGGCGGCAATCAGAAAGAAGAGGTTTCGATGCCTCATTGTGTCCTCCCCCTCACGATGTCAAGGCGCGTGTGGCCGCCTGATTCTCGTATCCAGTGCCCCCGCACGCGGAGCCCTTGCGAGCGTACATTGCCGAGGGCGCGTATGGAACCACAGTTCTTTACGACTGTCAACCCGACCGAGGAAATCGATGGCTGATTCCGTCGGTTCAGCGGCTCATTGCAACGAGAGTCGTCGGGTGCTACGGCCACCGGCCTTGAGCGCGGAGGTCGTCCCATGTCTCGGCCTCCATGAGGTCGGCCCAGAAGTAGTAGGCGCCGCGCTGGTTCTGCTCGGTAGGTTTGCGTCCGGGC
>JAGWBE010000017.1:45076-45418 GCA_021296055.1 Dehalococcoidia bacterium
TGGCGTTGGGGAAGATGTTGCCGTTGCCGGAGGAGAGGCGCCATCGTTCGCCCATGTGCTCCTTCCGGCGCGTATACACGCCCCGGTAGTACTCCTCGGCGGCGGGATTGTCGGGGTAGGTGGGGATGTAGGGTAGGTCCTGTGGCGAGATGCGAAGGCTGAGGCGCCCGGAGCCGTGGTGCGAGACGTTGAAGCTGGTCGAGGCCGCGTTCGTCTCGCGGCTGCCCGCAGTGGCGCGGCCCTTCCCCCCTCCGGGATTCGTCCCGACGAGTTCGACGGAGCGGTGAGTGGGGGTGCCGTGGTAGCCGTCGCCGAGGAAGTTTTCGGAGCCGAACTTCCAGT
>JAGWBE010000018.1 GCA_021296055.1 Dehalococcoidia bacterium
TCGGTCTCGTCGGCCTCGGCGCCGACGTAGCAATTGCTCGCGAAGTACTCGCTGGGCGTTCGCGTAAGGAAGGGGGCGTCCCAATCGCGATAGAGCGCGTAGTCGCGGTCCATCCGGCCAAGCCAAAAGGGCGCCCAGCCGGTGTTGGCCTCCAGATAGGCGGCGCGCAGGCGGGGGAAGGCCTCGAAGACGCCGCCGCAGATCATGCTGATCATCGCCTTCATCATGCCGATGGGGTGTGAGCAGGCGTGTAGCATCAAGCGGTTGCCGCCAAACTCGGAGCCGTCCTGCCGGTACGCGGAGCCCGTGCCCTCGTGAAAGCCGACGGGGACGTTCAACTCCTCCAAGGTTGACCACAGCTCGGCGTAGTCGGCGCTGTGGAAGGTGACGCCGTTGACGAAGTTGGGGCGCATGTAGACGCCGACGGCGCCCAGTTCATGCACAGCGCGGCGCGCCTCGCGCACGGCTTCTTTCGGGTCATGCTGAGGCACCATAGCGGCGACCTTCATCCGCGCGGGGTCCGCCTGGCAGAAGTCGTAGAGCCAGTTGTTGTAAGCGCGGCAGACAGCCGCCGAGAGCGGGCCGTCCACGCCGTCGAGCCCATTGGGGATATAGAGACAGACGGTGGGATACATCACCGCCACGTCTATCCCTTCCATATCCATCGCCTCCAACTGCGAGGGGCCGTCGTAGCCGCGCTCGCGCATCGGGCGGGTGGCGGCGTCCGTGCGGCTGCTCATTCCGTACATGCGGTGCGGGTTGTCCACGTCGCAGGTGGGAAGGCGGCTGCCCTCGAACAAGAAGGCGCCGCCGCGCTTCCCCGGCGCGCGAGAGATGCGCGGGGCGCGGCCTGCGAAACGAGCGTCGAGATACTCGTCGAACAGGATCGACGGTTCGACGACGTGCATGTCCGAATCCATCACTTTGTAGCCGTTCTTCGCCATACGCGCCTCTCCCTGGTGCGCGAGCGCCGCTATCGGCGGGGGGGGGGGCCCGCGACTTTCGCGCCTTGTGCTCGGGGGTCATACGGGCCGGCGGCTCTTGGCCTTGACGGGAAGAAGGACAAACGGGCGGCGCGGCTCCAGTGTGCCGCGGATATCGCGCGCTTCCGACGCGCCGCTCTCCACCATCGCGCCGCGCGCGCTGTTGCGGTGGCGGCGGCGCACGTCGGCGGCCACTATCCACGCGCCGTTCGCCAAGCGCTGCTCGTACTCCTCCGCCGCGTCCTGGTCGAGGCCGCGCTCGCCGCCGAACATCACGCCCAACCAGCCGCCGAACGCGGCGCCGAACTTCCAAGCCGATACCAGCATCAGCACCTTGATGGCGCTGTCTACGGGCAGGAAGAAGAAAAGCACGACGAACGGCGCTTCGGTGAGCAATGCGCCTGCGACGCCCCACTTCAATCCCGTCCGCAGCATCGACTCTCCTCTGTGCAGCAGGGGGATGGGGCGACTGAACAACGCGTCGCTCGGCGGCGCGAGGACTCTGACCGCCTCACGGTCGTAACCGGCCTGCTCCAGCAGGCGACAAGCCGCCTCCGCCCCGCCCCTGCTCGCGAACAGACCGACGATGCTGCTCATAGCGCTACGCTTAGGCCGCCGCTCCCTTCAGCGTCTCGTCGAAGAAGGCCAGCAGCTTGGGCCAGGCGTCATGCGCCGCGTGTTCGCGGTAGGTGTGCGGGTTGGAGAAGTCCATGAAGGCGTGCCCTGCCCCGTCGTAGGCGTGGAAGCGGTGCTCCTTGCCGTACTTGGTCAGCGCGTCGTCTATCTGCGCCACCAACTCCGGCGTCGGGTTCGTATCGTCGTTGCCGAAGAAGCCGATGAGCGGACACGCCACCGCCTCCGCCTGCTCGATGGGCGTGGGGCCTTCGATTCCCCACGGCATCGCCATCGCGGCGGGGTAGAACATCCCGCCCGCCGCAAGACCCGGCACGCGCGCGGCGGCGAGGAAGACCACGCGCCCGCCCATGCAGAATCCCGTGACGCCGATAGGCGACGCGCCGATCTCATCGTACTCGCGCAGCAGGTCCAACGTGGCCTGCACGTCGCGCACGATCTCGTCGTCGTTGAACTTGCCCAGCTTCTCCATCAACCGCTGAAGACGCTCGGGGCCGGGCGGCATGTCCGCCACTTCGCCCAGGATGTTGTCCTTCTGGCGGTGGTACAAGTTCGGCGCGGCGGCCACGTAGCCCGCGGCGGCTAGGCGGTCGCACGTCTCCTGGATGAACGCGTCCACGCCTCCGGCGTGCTGAATCACGATCACTCCAGGCGCCAGGCCGCCCGCGTCGGGCCGGGCGACGTACACGTCCATGGGGTCTCTGTCCACTTCCAGCGTCACCCAACTGTCCGACATGGCGCATGCTCCTACCAGGACGCGCAGGTTCACATCACCGTAACAAACGCCCGCCGCCCCCGCAACGCCGACCCCCGCTCGCGGGCGGCGCGCCCTTCGTGTACCCTGCGCGCGCACTCAAGGAGGCCGCATGAGCGAACGAGAGGACGCCTTCAACCCCGCATGGCGCTGGCGCGAGATGATCGCCGCCAAAGAAGTCTCCCCCGTTGAGGTGACGGAGTTCTACCTGCGCCGCATCGAGGCGCTGAACCCGCAGCTGAACGCCTACCTGACGGTGGCCGCCGACCGCGCTCTCGCCGGCGCCAAAACCGCCGAGGACGCAGTCGCGCAAGGCGTCGACCTCGGCCCGCTCCACGGCGTCCCCATGGGCGTGAAGGACCTGACCGAGACGGGCGGCATTCGCACCACCAACGGCTCGCTCTTCTACAAGGACTACGTGCCCGAGAGGGACGAGCTGACCGCCGCGCGCCTCCGCGGCGCGGGCGCCGTCATCCTCGGCAAAACCAACACTCCCGAGTTCGGCCACTCCGCCACGACCGAGAATATGCTCGGCGAGCCGTGCCGCAATCCGTGGGACACGGAGCGCTCCCCCGGCGGCTCTAGCGGCGGCACGGCGGCGGGCCTGGCGGCGGGGATGCATCCGCTCGCCACCGGCTCCGACGGCGGCGGTTCTATCCGCATCCCCGCCAGCATGTCCGGCGTCTACGGCATCAAGCCCACGCAGGGCCGGGTCGCCCGCCCCTACTACGCGCCCGGCGGTTGGCGCCCCTTCTCCTGCAACGGGCCGATGTCCAACACCGTGCGCGACTCCGCCATCCTGCTCGGCGTCATGGCTGGATACGACGCCTCCGACCCGCCCTCCATACCCGGCCCGTCGCCCGACTTCACCGCCGGGCTGGACGACGGCGTGGCGGGCCTGCGCATCGGCTGGAGCGCCGACCTGGGCAGCGTGCCCGTCGACCCCGAGGTGCGCCGCATCGCCGAGTCCGCCGCCCTGGCGTTCGGAGACCTGGGCGCGCACGTCGAGGAGGCGGCGCTCAACATCGACCACGAAAGGGTGTTCAATACGTGGGAGACCATCTGGTTGTCCGACATGGCCGCCAACTATGGCCGCTACTACGAACAACGCCCCGACGACCTAACGCCCTCGCTCCGGGAGCAGATAGCGCGCGGCCTCGCCTTCCGGGGGACGGACATATCCCTCGCGCTCCGCGAGCTGGAGTGGCTGCGCTTTGAGATCAAAGAAGCAGTGGGGCGCTACGACCTGCTGCTGACGCCCACGATGGCGACGGCGGCCTTCCCTATCGGCCAACGCCCCGCCGTCATCGACGGGCAAGCCGTGGAGCCGTGGTGGGGATTCACCCCCTTCTCCTATCCCATCAATCTGAGCGGACACCCCGCCGCCAGCATCCCATGCGGCTTCACGAGCGAGGGTTTGCCCGTCGGCCTGCACGTCATCGGCCAACACGCGGACGAGGCGGCGGTGCTCCGCGCGTCCGCCGCGTTCGAGCAGGCACGGCCCTGGGCGGGGCGTCGCCCGCCCGTCAGCTAGAGAACAGGAGGCGCCATGGACGCGCTCGATTCGGTGCTCGCCTTGGCGGGCTTGGAGTTGCAGCCGCAGGAGGCGGACAGGCTCAGGCGCCAGTACGACTCCTATCGCGAATCGCTCAGGCCGCTCTTCGAGGCCGACCTGAGCGACGAGGAAGTCGCAGGCCGGTTCGTGCCCGACGCGGAGGCGCGCCATGACGAGTAAGCCCCTCCACTACTTGACCATCGGCGAGGCCGCGCCCCTCATCGAGTCGAAGCAGCTCTCTCCCGTTGAGCTGACGCAGGCGTACCTCGAGCGCATCGACCGCCTCGACGGCGTGCTCGCCTCCTACCTCACGCTTACCGCCGACCGCGCCCTGGTGGACGCGCGCGCCGCAGAGGCGGAAATCGCGGGCGGCAGCTACCGCGGCCCCCTGCACGGCGTTCCCATCGGCCTCAAAGACCTGTTCGACACGGCGGGCATCGAGACGACGGGGCAGTCGCGCGTGCTATCCGGGCGCGTCCCGGACGAGGATTCCGCGCCGGCGGCCAAGTTGCGCGAGGCGGGCACGGTGCTGCTCGGCAAGCTCACGATGTTCGAGTTTGCTCTGGGCGGCCCCGACACCAGCCTCTACGAGATATCCAAGAATCCGTGGGACACCACCAAGGCGTCCGGCGGCTCCAGCAGCGGTTCGGGAACTGCCGTGGCGGCGGGACTGTGCATGGCCGCTCTCGGCTCCGACACCGGCGGTTCTATTCGCATACCCGCCGCCTACTGCGGCATCGTCGGCATCAAGCCCACCTACGGGCGGGTGAGCCGGCGCGGCGTGCTGCCCCTCGCATGGTCGCTCGACCACTGCGGACCGATGACGTGGACGGTGGAGGACTCCGCCATCGTTCTCCAGGCCATCGCCGGGCACGACCACGGCGACCCTACCTCCTCCACTCTTCCCGTCCCCGACTACCGCGCCTCCCTCGGCGGCGACCTGAACGGGCTGGTCATCGGCGTTCCACGCGAGTACATCGCCCGCCCCGGCGTCGGACTCGACCCTGAAGTGGGCGAGTCCTTCGATGCGGCGCTGAGCGCGTTGGAGGGCTTGGGCGCGTCCGTCGAGGAGGTCAGCATCCCAGGCCTGGAATGGGCGACGGTGGCCAACTCGATGATCATGATCACCGAGGCGTGGTCGTACCACGAACCGAACCTGAAAGCGCGCCCACAGGACTACGGCGACACGGCGCGCGCCTGCTTCGTCCTGGGCGGCGGCTTCACCTCCGGCGACTACCAGCTAGGCATGCGCGCACGCAGCCGTCTGCGCCGCGAGTACGCGCAGGCGATGGAGCGCGTGGACTTGATCGCCACGCCCACGATGGCTACGCCCGCAGGCGACGCCGACTACGACCTGCTGCCTGTGCTGATGATCGAGAACTTCATGGGGCCGATGAATCTCACCGGGATGCCGGCGCTGTCCGTCCCCTCCGGCTTCAACAGCGGCGGCCTGCCCATTGGTCTGCAACTCGCCGGCCGCCCGTTCGACGAATCCACCGTGCTGCGCGCGGGCCACGCCTTCGAGGCGCAGGCGGGGCTGCTCGACAAGCGCCCGCCTGTGGAAGACCTAGCGTGACCTCCCCTACCCGCCCCGAATCGGAGCGCAACGACGTGTTCGACGTGCTCCAGGTCGCGCGCGGCACGGAGTTGGAGGACATCGTCGGCGCCGACGTGGTCGGCGTCGAGCCGCACAGCACGTCCCAGATCCACCGCCACAACCTGGCCGAGACCGTCCTCTTCATCCTCGCAGGCTCGGGAACCGTGCGCGTCGGCGAGCAGGATGTGCCCGTGCGCGAAGGCGACCGCGTGCTCATCCCCAAGGGGACATACCACGGCGTCCGGACGGGCGCGGAGACGCTGCGCTTCCTCTCGGTGCAGAGCCCGCCCATCCTCAACCGAGCGCGCGACACGCTCGACCTAGAGCCGTTAGCAGAGGAGTAGCGGGGGCGGGCGCGCCGGATGGGGCTTAGCCTGCGATGGCGCTCACGCCAGACAACCGCACCGTGCCAAGGTCGGATGTGGCGGAGCGCTTCGAGAGGCACAGCATCTCAATGCCAACCACCTCGTTCGCCTCGTTGTAGTCCAGCACCACGCCGGGCGCAATTTCCTCCGACTCGACGATGCGGGATTCGTCCAGCCGCAGGTACAGAGCGTCCGCCTGCTTGTCAACGCTCAGATTCATAGCACTCTTCGCATCCTGCGGTCGAAGTATACGCTCACGATGCTCCACGGCGCAATATTAGTGCTGACAACGACTCTCAGCACACGGTCGTCGTTCTCCGGGATACGGCGGAAGAACAGCTCCACGCTAGAGTCTTCGCGATCTCGAGTGGTGAGGTTTGGTTCGAACACTGTCCTCTCTATCCACTCGCTGAGAATCTCCCGTTCCTCCATGGCGCGAAGAGCGTGGCGAGTGCATATCAAGCGCAACGGGGCAGTCCTATCATAGACTTAGCGCAGGGTCATGTCCGGGACGACCGACCCTCGCCCTGCCCGCTGAACTCCTGAACCGCCAGTTCGTCGTTGAGCTGGTTGAACCTGAGCGAATCGATGCCAGGCTGGAAACGGCCTGGCAGAGGCGCCACACGGAAGACTGCCCTGTTCACAGGCGGCTCAGATGACAGCCCTCGGCGCAGAGCGTCGTTGACGGCCTGCTCGAACGAAAGGCCGAGCAACTGCGCCCGCTGCCTGAGTGTCTGGGCGATGTCGTCGTCAAGGGCAAGCGTTACTCGCATAGAGGCATCATGATGTTTCGGCAAGGTAATTGCAAGATAGCAGGAGGCCGCAGGCTGGCTGCGGGGCGCACCTATGGCGCTCACGCCATGCGCCTCTGCGAAGCCTCCCCTTAGTAGACGCCGGGGAGGATCCGGTGCTTCACCCGCGCCTTGTACTCCGCCCACTTCTCTTCGCCGTACTTCTCCGCGCAATGCCTGTCGTCGTCGCGTTGGCGGAAGGTGAACAGCGTTACGATGAAGACGAAGTACGTCCACGCCCACGGATTCGTGAAGTGGCCGAAGGCCAGCGCGATGGACAGGGAGAGGAAGCCCTCGCCCAGATAGTTGAAGTGCCGCGCGGCGCCCCAGAAGCCGCTGTATAGGATCTTGCGGTCACCCGCCTCGATGTACTTTGGCTCGATGATGCCGAGGAACTTGCGGTCGGGCCAGCGCTTGAAGGTGTACTTCTGCATGTTGGCGCCGCGCGAGATGCCCCACCCCAACAGGAACAGACCAGCCGTCCCAATGAGCCAGACATACGTCCACGCCGTCGAGAATCCAGGGTCAGGATACGCCGCCATTCCCCACAACGGCAGGATGAACAGCCATCCGTAGACCACGAGACCGCCCCAGAACAGCATGAAGCCGAGTTTCTCGTGGATAAGGTCGTAGGTGTAGAGCTGGACGCGCTCGAAGATGAAGTAGTCCGTTATGTAGAAAGTGAAGAACGCCGCGTACAGGAAGACGCCAGGATTGGCGTCCGCGCCGAAGCGGTCGTAGTGATACGCCGCGCCGGACAAGGCGTTCAGCGCCAGCATCGTGCCGCCCACGACGTAGAAGTACATCTTGACGTCGAAATGCCCGTTGAAGAACGCTATCTCCCGCACTCGTCCCGTCCACAGCTCCGCGATTGGATTCTTATCGCCGCGCGGCTGAGTGAACACGGCCAGAATCGCAAAGATAGCGGTGAAGACCGTACCCCCAATCACCGCGTAGATGGTCGATCGATAGAACCAGTCACGCGGCATCCCGGTGAGCTCGAAAGCCCATACGATCACCGCGATCACGAATACCAGCAGGCCGTTTAGCCGGTAGTTTCGTGGTTGGCCGGTCGCGGAGTCGATGACGTAGCCGGGAACCCGCCTGGCGGGCAGGATGACCTGCGCCAAGAAGAACGCGGCGAAGACGGCCAGCGGCGTGAAGAAGGCCGCTACCGCCTCCGTCCGCGAAAGCTCGAAGAGGTGTTCAACGCCAAGCCACGCGATCATGACCGTATCTCCTGCTCTTCGCTAGCGGCGTAGAGGCCGCCGCCGGAGGCCAGTCTACCTAGCATGCCGATATCATCTTGCGGCGGCGAGGCGCTGTCAAGACGACGCCGCATCAGCGGGAGGCGCGGTGGCAGGAAGCCTGCTCCGTGCGCGGCAAGCCGCGCCGGGCGGGCGAAATTCCGCTAGTCGGAGGCGGGCGGCCCCTTAGTCGCCCGGAGCGCGGTAGGTCACCGTCTTGCCGACCGCCGCGTCGATCTCCTCGGCGGTGAGCAGCGTGACGGTGCTCATGCGGATAGCGCCCCTGGCGCCCACGGCCAGGGAGATCGCCGCCGCCGAGACCGCATCCGGCAAGTCGACGATCATGAATAGGTCGGAGCTGCCGAAGGCATAGTAGAACGCCTCGAGACTGCCGCCCTGCTCCGCCGCGAGGTCGGCGAACACCTGGCGGCGCGAGGAGCCGCCCTCGTTGAGCAGGCCCGTGGCCCCGGCGTCGGTGTAGCTGGCTTGGTATAGGTACTTGGGCATCGTCGGCCTCCGGTGGTGGGGTTGTGGTCGAGCGCACGCCTATCTTCACGGCCTCCCGCCCTACTGTCAACAACCGGAGGCAGCGCAACGGCAAGCGGACTGCGCCGCAGTATGATGAGAATCAAAGCCTCCCTCTCGATGACAAGGGATTAGGAGGCTTTCTCCGCTTAGGGAGCAGTCGCAAAGGTCGTTCATCTGAGGAATCAGTTGATCGAAGTCCGCAACGAAGCCATTGATTAAACAGGCTGAATCCAGCATCGCCCTCTGCTTGGTGGCCCCGTTGGGATTCGAACCCAAAACGCCCGGGTTAAAAGCCCGGCGCTCTGCCGTTGAGCTACGGGGCCGCGCACTGCACAGCCTACCAGGGCAGAGCGGTTGGGCTCGCTAGGACGCCCAGGCGCTCCGGCGGCCAGTAGATGAGCGCTGTCTTCCCGATGATGGCCTCCCTGGACACCGTGCCCCAGTTCCGCGAATCGCTGCTCTCCGGCCGGTTGTCGCCCACGACGAAGTACTCCCCTTCCCCTACTATCACTTCCGCCAGCGTCTCGTGCGAGCCGAATTCCACATAGGGTTCGTCCAGCGCTTCCCCATTCAGGTGGATCACCCCCTCCTCAAAGCGCACCCTGTCCCCCGGCTCGCCGATGACGCGCTTGACGAACGCCTGGGACGGGTCGTTCGGGTAGGCGAACACCACCACGTCGCCGCGCCTCGGCCCGCCGAACGGCTCCCACACGGCGCCGGGCTCCGCGTCCAGCCAGGGCAGCAGGCGCGCCGTCGGCTCTGCGTCGATGCGCAGGTACGCCGCCTTGTTCAACACGACGCGGTCGGCATGGAGCAACGTCGACTCCATACTCCATCCATGCACCTGGTAGACCTGGCCGGCCGACTGGAAGAGGAGGGTGAGGAACACGGCGATGGCCAATGCCTCGATTGCCTCGCGGATGAGTGAGCGCATAGCGACAGGGCGCGTATCGCGCCGCTTGGAGCAGTATACCAATCACCGCCCGTCGCTCACCGCAGCGCGTCCGCCCATCGTCTTCCGGTGCGCGCCGCCGCCGCCTAGAATGGTCGTCTTCCCTTGAACGAGCCCAGTCAGCACGACGACCGCGAGGCCAAATGGGTGGCCGCCGCCCAGCGCGGCGACCTCGGCGCCTTCAACGCCATCGTCGAGCGTCACCAGCGCGCCGTCTACAACCTCGCGCTGAGCATGCTGCGCGACCCGGCGAGCGCGGAGGACGCCGCGCAGGACGCTTTCATCGCCGCATACCGCAACATCGGGCGCTACCGCGGCGGCAGCCTCTCCTCCTGGCTCTTGACCATCGTCGCCAACCGCGCACGCGACCGCCTCCGCTCCCCACGCTACCGTCGCGCCGTGTCGCTGGACGCCATCGTCGAGGCGGGCGACCCCGGCGGCCCCTGGCCCGCCGACGAGCCCGGCCCCGCCGACGAGGCCGAGCGCGCCGAAACCGTCGCCGCCGTCCGCGCCGCCGTCGCCCAGCTGCCCGACGACCAACGCCTGGCCGTCACGCTGGTCGACCTGCAACAACTGGACTACGCCGAGGCCGCCGCCGTCGCCTCTGTTCCCATCGGCACGTTGAAGTCCCGCCTCAGCCGCGCGCGGGAGCGCCTCCGCGTCCTTCTGCGCCCCTACCTGGAACTTCCCGACGCTCCTGCGCGTCTAACGGAGGGTAGCGACCAATGATCCGAAGGCTCTTCCGAAAGCGAGACTCCTTCGGCGACCTGCTGACCGACGCCGCTAGCGGCCGCCTCGACGCCGACGGCCTGCGCCGCCTGGACGAACTCGCCGCGCACAGCGCCGAGCGCCAGGCCGCGCGGGACGAGACGCTCGCCCTCGCCGGTCTGCTGCGCAGCCAGCCGATGGTTCCCGTTCCCCGCTCCTTCACTCTCTCTGTGCCCCCGGAGCCGCGCCGCGCGCCCGCCCTGCCCCGCCCCATCCAGGCGATGACCGCCGCCGCCGCCATTGCTCTCGTCGCCCTCATCGCGGTCGACTTCGCAACGGTAGGGCCAGGCGGCGCGCCCGCCACCGCGCCCTACGCCGCCGCCATCGAGGGCTCGCGTGGCGACGCGTCGCCGACGACGGAGTCCGCGGGAGCGTCGTCCGACGCCCCCGTCGCGGCTAGCCGGTCCGAGGCGGCGCCCTCCGCCACGCGCGAGCCCGAAGCCGGCAGCGGCCAGCCCTCCGACAGCGCGGACGCGCAGGCTCCCATCGGCGCCGTTCCTGCCGAATCGGAGAGCGCGGCGACTAGGGGATGGCGCGCGTTGGACTGGGCGGTCGCCGCCGTCGGTCTCGCCACCGCCGCCCTAGCCCTGGCGCACCTGACCGCCGCGTGGCTCGCCCGCCGCCGCCTATGACCGCCCTAGCGCGGCGGCGTGGAACCCAGCGGGCCGCTGCCTCGTCTTACATGCGACAAGTCCGATAGCACGCCAAGGAGAATTCGCATGACCCTCCACAACAGCGCCCGCCTCCTGCTGACCGCCCTCTGCGCCGCCACCGCCGCACTGTTCCTTGCCGCGTGCTCGGACGCACAGAACGGTGGCGGCGCCAACGGAACCAGCGTTCCCGCCGAAACCGCCCGCGCCCCGTACACCGGCGGCGCCGTCAGCCCCGTCGGCATCCAGGTCAATGGCGTGGGCGAAGTCAAACTCCGCGCCGACGTCGCCATCCTCGCCCTCGGCGTAGAGGGCTATGCCGAGACCGTCGCCGAAGCCCGCGCTACGGCCGCCAACGCCCTCGCCGATATGCTGGACGCGCTCCGCTCCCAAGGCATCGCCGATGCGGACATCCAGACGCGCCACTTCAGCATCCAGGCGGAGTACGACTGGGTCGAGAGGCTCGACGCGCGCGGCTCCGAGCGCGTCCTCACCGGCTACCGCGTCGACAACGTCGTCAGCGTGAAGGTGCGCGACCTCGATCGCGCCGGCGCGGTGATCGACGCCGCGGCCGCCGCAGGAGGCGACGCCGCCCGCATCAATGGCGTCTCCTTCGACGTAGAGGACCGCACCGCAGCCGAGGCGGAGGCGCGCGCCCTGGCGCTCCGCGACGCCATCGCCAAGGCCGACCAGTTTGCGACGGAGACGGGCGTAACGCGAGGCCGCCTGCTCCACGTGGCGGAGACCTCCTACACCTCCCCCATCTTCGCCCGCGCCGAGTCGTTCACTTCTAGCAGCTTCGACGCCCCGACCCCCATCATCCCAGGCAGTCTGGAGGTGACGGCGACGGTGCAGGCGGTGTTCGCCATCGAGTAGGGCGAGCGCCCTTGTGCAACGGCGGAGCCAAGCGAGGAGCGCCGAGGGGCGGCCGGCCCCTCGGCTGGGGCGTGGGGGTATCCCCAACAAAAGGTTCTTTTATTTCTTGGGGGCGGGGAGAGTGGAGCCAAGGCGGCCTATAAGCCGGATTCTGTACCCTTGCGGGCGGCGGTCATCTATCTAGCCCTCCCGTTGCCGAAAGGGTCGAGCGGCCTACCCGGGGGCGCGTCCAGGCGCGCATCGCCCCCCTATTCGGCCTTGCTCCGGGCGGGGTTTACCAGCGCCCGCGTCGCCGCGCGGCCTGGTGCGCTCTTACCGCACCCTTTCACCCTTGCCTGTGCCCCGGTTCCCCGAGGCCATCGGCGGACTGCTCTCTGCGGCACTTGCCGTCGCCTCGAATGAACGAGACGCCTGGGCGTTACCCAGCGCCCTGCCTGGCGGAGTCCGGACTTTCCTCCCCGGCGAACCGGGGCGACCGCCCGGCCGCCTTAGCTCCGCGCCAATTATAACGCTGATTCGGACGCGGGCGCTCCCTGCGCCGCCACCTGCACGGCGCCGTCCTTCAACGTAACCCGCGCCACCAACGCCTGCAGCGCCCCTTGACGTTCGGCGGGCGCGAGCGTCGGCCACACTCCCGGCGCCAGCTTGGCCTGCTCTTCGTCCGTCGTCGGCCCGTTCGGCGCGGCATGCGCCGCCGCCTCGCGCGAGGCGGCGGCCACGGCCACGGCGGCGCGCAGCTGCGCCATCGTCATAGCGCCTGCGGCGGCGCGCTCGACGAGCGTCATGTAGCCCTTGTCCATATCCCGCTTTCGAGGCGCCGCGCCATTGCCCCCGCCGTTGGCGCGCGGCGGAGCGGCGGCGAGCGCGGGGGCGCTGCGCAACTGCGAAACAACCTCCTCCTCGACGCGCTCGGCCCTGACGGTGCGGTAGGCGCACACGTCGTTGTTGATGCGCGACTGGCACTGGTAGTAGCGGTACTCTCCCCGGCGGCGCTCCCCGTCCTTGCGCCTCCATGTTTGGCGCCGCGTGACGCCCATCATCCGCCGTCCGCAGTGCCCGCAGAACAGCAATCCCGCCAGCAGGAACGGTTGCGAGCGCGGATGCTTGCGCACCGGACGGCGGCTGCTCATCTTCTCCTGCACCGCCCGGAAGTCGGCGGGCGCTACGATGGACTCCAGCGCTCCCGGGAGAAGGAGTCCGAAGCGTCGGTAGGCGCCCATGTAAGCGGGATTGCGCAGAATGTCCCGCACCGTCACCATGCTCCAGCGCCGCCCCTTGCGCGTGCGCGCGCTCTGCACGTTGAGCCGGGCGGCGGAGGCCCGCACGCCCAGATCGTCGTTCAGGTACATGCTGAAGATGGCGCGCACCACCTCCGCCTCTTGCGCCGCCACGCGCAGCGTCCCGTCGAAAGCGACCTTGTAGCCGTAGGGCGGCTTGCCCAGACCCAGACCCCGCGCCGCCTTCGCGCGCATCCCCTCGCGGATGCGCTCGCGCCGATCGTCGGGGACCTCCTCCCCTTTCGCCGCGCGAACGGCCGCTTGGAGTGGGTCGGGCGTCTCCGGGTCGTCGCACACTACCTCGCAGTTCAGCGCGTCGAGTTCGAGCATGCGCTCGACTTGCTCGCGGATTGAAGCGCCCAGGTGTTCAACCGAGGGAACGACAACGAGGTAGCCGAGCCCGGAGGTTTCGATGTGGCGGAGCATCTCCTGGAAGCCCGGCAGGGCGTGGTCTTCCCCTTGCTCCGCGAACACGCCATAGGGGATGTGGCGATGCTCTGCGCAGTAGGCGGCGAATGCCTCTTCGCCCGTCCGCGCGTCTTGCGTTCGGTAGTAACCGAGTGCTCGCATTGGCTTACTCCAAGATGAGGATGAGCGCGCAGTTCGGGCAGCGCAGCAGGTGCGCAGCGGCGCGCAGGTCTTGCACCACGCGCCGGGGCAAGCCAACGCGACACGATTCGCACATGTCGTTAAAGACGCGGGCCGTCGCCTTGCCTTGCGCGTTGCGGGAGCGCACTTGCTCGTACAACGCCAGCTCGCCCGGCGGGAGCGCCCCCGCAAGTCCGGTGCGCCGCGTCGTCAACTCCGCCACCTCGCGCTCCAACACTGCCTGCTCGCTTGACAGCGACTCCTGGCGCGCCCCCCACGCCTGCCGTTCCTCAGTGAACCGCGCCTGCGTCTCCGCGCGCTCCTTCTCCAGAGGGTCAAGTTCCTCCAACACCTCCAGCAGGCCGAGCTCCTGCGCATCGCGCTGGCGTCCGAGCTGGGCAACGTCCGCTTGCAGTCCCTGAAGTTCGCGCGGATTGACCACCGTCCCGCTGTATAGCCGCGCCTCGGCGCGCCCGATGCGCTCCGTCAACTGCGCGATGGCGTCGTCGAACTCGCGCTGGCGCTCGGCGAGAGCGTTAGCGGCGGCGGAGACCTCCGCCAGCCGCGCCGCCAGGACGTCGAGCGCACGCCGGTCGCTCAGCGCCTCGGCTATCTCGCGCAGGCGGCGCTTGCGCCCGTCGGCTTCGAGGTCGACAGATTGGAGGACGTAGAGTTCGCGGAAGGCAGGCATAGGGGCGGATACTCCGCGTTTCCATCGTAGGCATCGAACCTAACCGCCGCCATAAAAAACGATGCGGGTTTGACCTACTTGCCGACGGCGGTTTGGGCAACTGCCCGTCCGCCCTCACAATTCATGGGGCGAAACCTCCCGCCAGGCGACGCCCAAGCGCGCCCCCAGTTCCTCCGTCACCGCCGATCGCGCCGCCGCCATAGGCGGCGCCTCTCCCAGCATCGAGGCGATCGACGCAACCGGCCTATCCGTGATGCCGCAGGGGATGATCGGCGCGTAGTACGCCAGGTCGGTCGAGACGTTGAGCGCAAAGCCGTGGAGCGTCACTCCGCGCGACACCTTCACCCCGAACGCCGCAATCTTGCCCGCCTCTGTCCATACTGCCGTAAGCCCCGGCTCGCACCACGCGCGCACGCCGAAACGCGCGAGCGCCGCGATCACCGCGCCCTCCAGCGCGTCCACGTAGGAGCGCAGTCCCATCCCGTGCTCCCCCAGCGCGATGATAGGGTAGCCCACCAGCTGCCCCGGCCCGTGATAGGTCGTCTGCCCGCCGCGGTCCGTCTCGACCAGCGGCGCGGGCAACGCGCCGATTACGTGCTCGGCGAGGGCGCGGCGGCCGGCAGTGTAGATGGGCGCGTGCTCCAACAGGAGGAGTGCGTCGGGGATGCGCTCCTCGCTTCGCAATGCCGCGAGACGCTTCTGCAATGCCCAGGCCTCCCCGTAGGGCACGTCTGTCCCAAGCCAAGCCGCCCGTCCCTCGATCATCCCACCTCCACTAGTGGTGAAACAGCCGCGCCCCCGAGGCCACCATCACCATCCCGTACTGGTCGCATGCAGCCGCCACCTCTCTATCGCGCACGGAGCCGCCGGGCTGGGCGACGTAGCGGACGCCGCTCATCGCGGCGCGGTCGATGTTGTCGCGGAAGGGGATGAAAGCGTCGGAGGCCATCGCGACATCGGCGAGGCGGTCGAGCCACTCCCGTTTCTGCGCGGGGGTCAGGCGCTCCGGCGCGGATCGGAACGCCTGCGCCCAGATAGCCTGCTCGGCGGGCGCCAGGTCGTCGCGCAGGAATCCGTCCACCGCGTTGTCGCGCTCCGGGCGGCCTAGCCCTTCCCGGAACGACAGCGCAAGGACTGCCGGGTGCTGCCGCAGCCACCAACGGTCGGCCTTGTCCGCCGCCAGGCGCGTGCAGTGGATGCGCGATTGTTGCCCCGCCCCCACGCCGATGACCTGCCCATCCACCGCGAGGCACATCGAGTTGGACTGGGTGTACTTCAGCGTTGTCAGCGCCACCGCCAGGTCGCGCTTGGCCGCCTCCGGCAGTTCAGTACGCCGCGTGAGCGCCTCACCGAGGTTGTCGATGGACGCCGTCCAATCGTTGCGCGGCTGCTCCAATGTCACGCCGAACACTTCGCGCGTCTCGCGCTCCGGCGGCGCGTAAGCGGGATCGACGCGCAGCATGCAGTAGCGCCCGCCCTGTTTCTGCGATAACAACTGCACCGCCGCCTCGCTGAACCCCGGCGCAATCACTCCGTCCGACACTTCGCGGCGAAGCAGCCGCGCCGTCGGCTCGTCCACCTCGTCGCTCAGCGCAACCCAATCGCCGAACGACGACACGCGATCGGCGCCGCGCGCCCGCGCGTAGGCGCACGCCAGTGGCGACAGTTCCACGCCCCCGGCGAAGGAAGCGTCCCGCACGGCGTCGGACAGGGGCACGCCGACCGCCGCTCCCGCGGGCGAGACGTGCTTGAAAGACGCGGCGGCGGGCAGCCCCAGCCCCTGCCGAAGTTCACGCACTAGCTGCCACGAGTTAAGCGCGTCCAGCAGGTTGATGTAGCCCGGCGCCCCGTTGACCACCTCGAACGGCAGCTCTCCTCCGCCCGCCGCAAGCGCCCACGCGGGCGCTTGATGCGGGTTAGCCCCGTAGCGCAGCGGGAAGAAGGAAGGCATTGGCGGCTCCAGCAGTCGGGATGCCCCGATATTGACACGCCCGCCCCCCTTCCGCCAAGAGGCGCTACAGCGCTCCGGCCAGCCGCAGCACGCCTACGGTGACGGCGAAGATGATGGCGACCAGCGCCAGCATCCAGAGATTGAAGGTGATCGCCCCCTTCCAGCCGCGCGAACCCTTCCACAGGTGATGCTCGTCGCCCTCGTGGCCTAGGGGCTCCGCGCCGGGGTGCGGCTTGTACTCGCCGCCGAACAGCCGCGCGTGCCGTCTGCGCCACGCTGCATTCTCAGGGCCGAGCATCCCCTCGCTCCCCCGCTTCGTCTCCTCGTCGGCCCCTTCGTCCTTGTCGGCCATGGCCTACGCGATGGGCGTATCGGCGCTCAGCGCCTCGAGCCGCGCCTTCACCTCGGCGAGGAAGGCGCCGACCTCGGCGCCGTCGCAGACGCGGTGGTCGAACGCGGCGCACAGATTCATCATCGGGCGCACCGCGATGGCGTCCCCCGCCACCACGACCGGGCGCCTCACCACCGCCTCGGTGGTGAGGATAGCCGCCTGCGGGTGGTTGATGAGCGGCCCGGAGAGCACCGAGCCGAGCGAGCCCGTGTTGTTCAGCGTGAAGGTGCCGCCCTGCACGTCGCTCAAGTCCAGCATCTGCGCGCGCGCCTTCTGCGCGAGGGAATGGATAGCGGCGGCCAGGTCGCCGACGCCCAACCGCTCCGCGCCGTGGATGACCGGCACGACGAGACCGTCGTTCGCCGCCACGGCGATGCCCAGGTTCACGTTGGGGTACTGCTTCACGTGCTCGCCCGCCCACCGCGCGTTGAGCGCAGGGTGGACCAGCAGCGCCTGAGCCGTCGCGTGAGCCGCGAAGGCGAGGTAGGTCAGCGGGGCGCCGCACTCGCGCTCGAACGCCTCGCGTCGCTCCTCGCGCGCGGCCACCAGGCCCGACGCGTCCACCTCCACCATCGCCCAAGCCGCGGGAATCCGTCCCGCGCGCTCCATCTGCTCCGCGATGGCGCGGCGCGTGGGCGTGAGCGCGACCTTCAGCGAGCCGTCGTCCGGCTCGGCGGGCGTCTCCGCCGCGTGCTCGACCGTAGCCTCCGGCATCTGCTCGGGCTGACGCGCAGCCTCGCGCTGCGCCTCGACGTAGGCGAATATGTCGTCTCTAGTGACGCGCCCGTCCCTGCCCGTACCTGGCACATGGGAGATGTCTACGCCATGTTCCTGCGCGATGCGGCGCACCAGCGGCGACACGATCGACTCTCCGCTGCCATCGGAGAGAGGCGCTTCCTCGTCGGCCTCTTCGTCCAGCGGCGCAGGAGCGGGCGAGGGCGCTGCGGGTTGGGTGAGCGTAGGAGCCGCCGGCGGCTCGGCTAGCGCCGCGTCCGGGCGCCCTGCCCCACCCTCGCCCGACCCCGTCGGCCCGACGGCGCGCACGTCCTCCAGGAACTCGCCGATGCGCGCGCGACGCTCAGCCTCGCGGTCGAGCGGCGGCTCCGGCTCGAGGGTCGGTTCGAGGCCAGGGCGGGGGCCAATCTTGATCCCTGCGCTCGCCTGCTCAACTAGGAATTCGCCGATGCGCTCGCGCCGCTCGGCCTCGCGGTCGAGAAATTGATCAGACTCGGATCCGCCGTCCACGGCAGCGCCGACGTGCTCAATCTCGAGCTCGGCGATGGGCTGGCCCATCGGCACCGCCTCGCCCTCGTGCGCGATGATGCGAGTCAGAGAGCCTGCATACGGCGCGGGCACCTCCATGCTCACCTTGTCCGTCGTGATCTCGACGATCGGGGCGTACTTCTCGACCCGCTCACCGACGCCCACCAGCCACTTGCCGATGATGCCTTCGGTTACCGATTCGCCGACCTGGGGGAGTTGGATGATGATTGGCATAATGCCGGAATTGTAGCGCAGGAACCGGCGGCGCCCAACTACTTTTGGCGCCGAGTAGCGCTGCGTTCGCCCTTCGAGTTCCCTCAGCGAGAACGGGAGAGGGGAGCGATGGTGCCTACGATGATGGCATGCGTTGCTCGTGGCGGCGGACGTGCTCGCAGAGGGCGCGGTTGATGTCGGTCTGGTAGCCGCGTCCGCCTTGGGCGTGGGTCTTGAACCAGTTCACCACGTCGGCGTCCAGCCGCAGGGTAATCTGCCGCTTCACGGGGCGGTAGAACACCCCGCGCCTCGCCTGCGGCCAGTCGAGGGTCTCGGGGGGCGTTCGCCCTTCGAGTTCCCTCAGGGTGAACGGAGGAAGCGCGCTCA
>JAGWBE010000019.1:0-21542 GCA_021296055.1 Dehalococcoidia bacterium
GCCACACTGCGTTCTATCCCATCAATACGCCCACTGTCAACAATTCCCATCGCGCCTTACACCCAAACCCTCACTCAACCACGGCAACCGAGACGAAGCCCACGCGCCATCCGTCCGTCCGCTTCCCTCAGAGCGAACGGGGGAGGGCGGGGGCGGGGATGGCCTCGGCAAGGGCGTCGTAGGCTTCGGCGGCGAGGGAGGCGGTCTCGTCCCAGCCGATGCAGGCGTCGGTGATGGAGACGCCGTAGGCGAGGTCGGCGGGATTGGCGCCGAGCTTCTGGTTGCCAGGGTTGAGGTGGCTCTCGATCATCACGCCGGCGATCTCGCGGTTGCCCGCGACGCGCTGCGCGACCACGTCGCGGAAGGCGATGGCCTGGCGGGTGTGGTCTTTCGCGGAGTTTGCGTGGCTGCAATCGACCATCAGCGCGCCGGGGAGGCCAGCGGCGCGGAGCTGCTCTTGGACGAAGGCGACGTTGGCGGCGGCGTAGTTGGCGCCGCGCGCGCCGCCGCGCAGCACGAGGTGGCCGTAGGGGTTGCCGGTCGTCTCGACGACGCATGCCGCGCCGTCGAGGTCGATGCCGAGAAAAGCGTGAGGGAAGCGGGCGGAAATCATCGCGTCGATGGCGATCTGGGAGTTGCCGTCGGTGTTGTTCTTGTAACCGACGGGCATACTGAGGCCGCTGGCCATCTGGCGGTGCGTCTGACTCTCAATCGTGCGCGCGCCGATGGCGGCCCACGAGGCGAGGTCGGCGATGTACTGCGGGACGATGGGGTCGAGGAACTCGGAGCCGGCGGGCAGGCCGAGCTCGCCGAGGCGCAGCAGCAGCTTGCGGGCGGCGGTCAGGCCGGTCTCGAGGTCGAAGGTTCCGTCGAGGTGAGGATCGTTGATGAGTCCCTTCCAGCCGATGGTGGTGCGGGGCTTCTCGAAGTAGACGCGCATAACGACCATGATGCGGTCGCGCACCTCTTCGGCGAGGGCGGCGAGGCGGCCGGCGTACTCCATCGCGGCGGCCTCGTCGTGGATGGAGCAGGGGCCGGCGATGAGGAGGAGGCGGTCGTCTTGGCCGGCGAGGATGCGCTTGACCTGCTCGCGGCCCTCGGCCACCGTGCGCTCGGCGCGCTCGGTGACGGGAAGGCGGGCGTGCAGTTCGCGCGGCGGGATGAGGCGGGAGAGTCGCTTAACGTTTACGTCGCTGAGGGAGCGCGTCATAGCGCAATCCTTTCAAGTCGATGATGGGATGCGGAGAACAGGGGGCAGCCTTACGGCTGCGTATAGGGGCGGGCGCCGGTCAGCGGCGCGCTCTTGCCCCTCGTTCGCCCCGAGGGAACTCGAAGGGCGGACGGGAGGGAGGGGGCGGTTGCGCCTGTGTCTCCATTCATCTGTCGCCGGTTCCTCTTGACCGCAGGTTTGCGGCGCCCTTGAGGTAGACGTGGGACAGGCCTTCTTTGGGCCTGTCGGTGTTCACCAGCAGGAGCGCCCTGATGACCGACCACGCGGCGCCGGGGACGGGGATCTCTTGGGCGTCCATAAGCGCCGTCCGCTCCCATCCCAACCGGACGCGCGCCGCGGCGGCGGGGAATTCGGCGTTCAGGTCGGTCGTCGTAGTGAAGAATACCGCGCCCACGGCGTCCTCTTCAAGTCCGTTGGCCTCCACGATAGCGCGAAGCAGCTCTTCGGTCGCGTCGAGGATGGCCTCGCGCGTGTTGGCGTCGGCGGTGGTCGCTCCTCTGATGCCGAGCATCCGGCTCACGCGCGCCGCCCCTCTTGCGCCAGCGCGCCGACGAACGCCGCCGCGACCGCCGCGCGCTCGCCGGGCGGCGCGACGCCGACGGCGTTGGTGAGCGCGCTGCCGACCACTGCCGCGTCGGCGACGCCGCGCAGTCCCGCCACGTGGCGCGGCTCCGCGATGCCGAACCCAACGCCGATGGGAACGTCCGTCTCGGCGCGCACGCGGGCGACGAAGCCGGGCAGGCCGGGGGGAAGGTCGGAGCGCGCGCCCGTCACACCCGCGACCGATACGCAATAGATGAACCCCTCGGCGACGGCGCACGCGGCGCGGACGCGCTCTTGGGTGCTGGTGGGCGCGAGCATGGAGATGAGTTGGAGGCCGTTGGCGTGGAGAGCGTCGCGCAGGGCATGCGCCTCCTCCGGCGGGAGGTCTGGAACGATGAGGCCGTCCACGCCCGCGTCCGCGCAGGCGCGCGCGTAGATGTCTATCCCATAGGCGAGGATGGGGTTGTAGTAGCCCATGAAGAGCAGCGGGGCTCGCACGCCCTGCTCGCGCAGCGCTCGCGCCGTGTCGAGGCAGAAGGAGACGCTGACGCCGTTCCGGAGGGCGCGGTAGGAGGACGCCTGGTGGGTGGGGCCGTCGGCGAGGGGGTCGCTGTACGGCACGCCAAGTTCGATGAAGTCAGCGCCCGCCGCCTCGATGGCGGGGACGACGCGGAGCGTGTCGTCCAGGTCGGGGAAGCCGATGGTGACGTAAGGAGCGACGCCGACGCGTCCGTCCTGCCTGATGCTTGCGAAGGCGTTGTCTAGCCGCGTGGCCATGTCCCTACCCTACCCGCGAACTGAGCGTGAAGGAATTGAAGACGAGGTTAGCAAGAATGCCAGGCCATAGCGAACCGGAGCGGTGGAACGCCCACGCGAGGGCTAGCCCCATCCCGAAGGCGGCAATCGCCAGGCCCATGCCTCCGCCCAGGTGGGTGAGGGCGAAGAAGACGGAAGCGGCGGTGCCGGCGCTAATCACCCCAAGGCGCGTGGTAAGCCCCTGCATCAGGAAGCCGCGAAAGAAAGTCTCCTCGGCAAAGGGGCGCAGCGCGGCGACGATGAGGATGAAGGCGTAGCGATGGCGCTCGTAGGCGTAGACGACGGGAATGTCCTCGCGGGGCGCAGGGAGGGCGCCCACCTGCTCGGCGACGAAGGAGTAGCCCCAATAGAGGGCGGCCATCACGCCAAACGCCGCCCCGGCGTAGCCCGCGAGCGCCCCCCACGAAACCTCGCGGAAGCCGAGGGAGGCGAGAGGCAACCGGCGGCGGTCGGGGCCAAGGAGCGCGGCGATGATGAGCGTTCCGCCGTGGTAGAGGGCAAGCCAGACGACCAGGCCCGCCCCGGCGAGCGCCTGCTTGTTCGTCCACGTTCCGTCGGTGGAGACGACAAGCCACCAGGGGCAGAAGAGCGCGAGCGCGGCCAGCGCGGTTCCCACGCCCGCCTCTTTGATTCCCCACAGGCCGCGCGGCTCCTCCACGGGAAGGAGGCGCAGGTCTAGGCGCTGCGTGGGGGCGCTCATTGGAGCACGGCCAACGCGAAGGCGAGCGAGTTCTGCCCCATGTGGGCGAGCAGTCCCGGCCAGAGCGAGCCGGTGCGCCAGTAGAGCCAGGCGAAGACCACCCCGCTGATGAAGACGGGAATCAGCAGGCCGAAGGACATATGCGCGACCGCGAACAGCGCAGCGCTGGCGAAGATGGCGGGCCACTTGCCCCACTTGCCGATAAGACCGGCGAAGACGAAGCCGCGGTCGAACGCCTCCTCGGAGAGCGGAGCGAATACGCCCACGACGAGGTAGGCCGCGAGCATAGTCGCGCCGCTCATCCGCTCCCCGAACCCCAGCTGCTCCGCCAGGTCGGGGGGAACCAGCGCCGGGGCGGAGTTCTCGACCAGGGAGACGTAGAGGGCGCCGACGGCGATGTTCAGCGCCATGGCGGGCGCCGCCCAGCGCAGCAGCGCGCCCGTCGGCATCGGGCGGAAGCCAAGCGCGCGCCACGAGAGCCCGTAGCGCATCGGCCCGAAGCCGAGGGCGACGCCGAACGTCCCGGCCTGAAGGACGACGGTCGTGGCGAGCAGCATTCCGGGCGTGACGGCGGCCAGGGGGTCGGCGGCGACCTCCTCGCTGAGCCCGGCGGTGGCCGCGACCATGAAAGCGAGCAGCATCGACGACGCGACGAAGACGCCGACCAGAGCGGCGACGGCCAGCGCCACGTCGCGCGGCCCCCAAGGGACGTCGAGCTCGGAGGGGGCAGGCTCAGGCGGAGTGGTCGGAAGCGCGCGGAGGTCCATGGGGGTTGAGGATACAGCGCCGCTCCCTTCCCGTTCGCCCTGAGGAAGCTCGAAGGCGAGGGGCGGCGCACGCCGAGCGCTGGGCTATACTCGAAGTTCGGCGCTTGGGGAATGGAAAAGATGCCCGCATATCGGACGGCGACGGTGCGCGTGCCGGCGACCTCGGCCAATATGGGGCCGGGGTTCGACGCGCTCGGCATGGCGCTGTCGATGTGGAACCGCTTGCGCGTGCGCTGGGGCGGCCCTGCCCGTGTCGTGGTGCACGGGCGCGGGGAGGGCGAGTTGCCCGCCGACGCGACGAACCTGACCTATCGGGCGGCGCAGCGGGTGCTGGACGAGTACGGAGCGGGAGACGCGGGGTTGACCATCGAGTCGTGGCAGGAGATACCGCTGAGCAGCGGGCTCGGGTCGAGCTCGTCGGCCATCGTAGGGGGGATGTTCGCAGCCAACGCGCTGTTGGGCTTCCCGGCGGACTTGCCGCGCCTGTTGGAGTTAGCGATGGAGATGGAGGGACACCCCGACAACGTCGCGCCCGCTCTGGTCGGTGGCGTTACGGTGGCGGTGCGGGACGGCGAGCGGGTGTATGCGGCGCCCTTGCCCGCGCCCGACGATCTGCAATGCGTGGCGCTAGTTCCGGACGTGCGCGTGCTGACGGCGGAGGCGCGGGCGGTGCTCGCGCCGACGGTTTCGCGCGCGGACGCGGTGTACAACATCGGGCGCGCGGCGCTGCTGGCGGCGGCGCTGACGACGAACCACCCCGAGTACCTGCGCGTCGCCACGCAGGATAGGCTGCACCAGCAGGCGCGCGAGCGGGTGTTCCCCGCGATGAAGCATGTCTTCCGCAACGCGATGAGCGCGGGCGCGCGCGGCGTGTACCTGTCGGGCGCGGGGCCGTCGGTGGTGGCGTTGACCACGCGGGAGGAGAGGCGCGCGCAGACCATCGGCTACGAGATGGCGGACGCGGCGGACAAAGCGGGCGTAGGCGGGACGTTCTACGTGTTGGAGCCGGCCAATACCGGCGCGCAGGTGCTGGCGCTCGGCGTGGAGGGGCCGTAGTGGAGCGGGCGCTGCTGGTGCAGAAGTACGGCGGCACGTCCGTTGGCGACGCGGAGCGCATCCGCAACGTCGCCGGGCGCATCGCCGCGGCCCACGCCGGAGGCAACAAGGTGGTGGCGGTCGTCTCAGCCATGGGCAAGACGACGGATGACCTCATCGACTTGGCGGAGTCCATCGCGCGCGACCCCGCGCCGCGCGACCTCGACTTGCTGCTCTCGACGGGCGAGACAATCTCGTGCGCGCTGATGGCCATGGCGCTGCGCGAGATCGGCGTGGACGCGGTGGCGTTGGGCGGCGGTCAAGCGGGAATCCGCACGGATGACGTTCACGGCAAAGCGTCCATCGTCGCGGTCGATCCCAAGCGGGTGCGAGCGGAGTTCGACAAGGGGCGGGTGGTCATCGTGGCAGGGTTCCAGGGCTTCACGGAGGAGTTGGACGTGACGACGCTGGGGCGCGGGGCGTCCGACCTGACGGCGGTGGCTATGGCGGCGGCGTTGGGCGCGGAGCGGTGCGAGGTGTATACGGACGTGGAGGGCATCTTCACGGCGGATCCTCGGGTGGTCCCGAACGCGCGCGTGCTGCGCGAAGTTTCGTACGAGGAGATGTTGGAGTTAGCGAGCTATGGGGCGAAGATGCAGCCGCGCTCCATCGAGTTGGCGGCGCGCTATCAAACGCCCGTGCTCGTCGCCTCCAGCATGAGCGGCGCGCCCGGGACGCTGATCCACGGCGCGGCGGAGAGGACGGGAGAGGCGATGGAAGTACGCAACAAGGTGAGCGGCGTGACCTACGAGCGGGGCGTTGCGCGCATAACCGTGCGGGCCGTGCCCGACCGGCCTGGCGTCGCGGCGGCGCTCTTCACTCCCTTGGCGGAGGCTGGAGTGAGCGTGGACACCATTGTGCAGAACGCGAGCGCTGAGCGGCTGACCGACCTATCGTTCACGGTGGACGCGCCCGACCTGGCGCGGGCGCTGGCGGTGGCGCGCCCGATTGCGGAGAAAATCGGCGCGGCTGAGGTGGGCGGGAGCGCCGGCCTGGGCAGCGTGAGCATCGTCGGCACGGGCATGCAGAACGCGCCGGGGTATGCGGCGCGGATGTTCCGCGCGCTGCACGAAGCGCAAGCGAATATCGAGATGATCACCACGTCGCAGATACGCATCACCTGCCTGGTGGACGAATCGCACGTGGAGCGAGCCGTGCGGGCGCTGCACGACGCGTTCGAGTTGGCGCGGGAGGACGCGGCGACGGGCGGCTGAGCGCGGGACGGGGAGACTGGCCGTCCCACGCCCTGTAGGACGGGTCTGAAACCTGCCCCTACGACGAAATGGGCAGTGGGCGCCAAGCGGCTATTCCCGCAAGCGTTTTGTTCCGTACGGGTTCGGGCATGTTTTTTGCGGGAGCGTCGAGGAGGAATCGAGGCGAGATTCCTGCTTTCTCGGGAATGGCGGGGAAGGCGGGAACAACGGGGGAGGAGGCCGCCGGTCGCGTAGGGGGCTGCTTGCGTTGGAGGAGTGCAAGGTCTAGATATGCGTGAATCCGTATGAAACCCCCTTGACGGAGTGTCGATAGGTCGCCAAAGTAGCGCTCCGCATGTCGCAGCGTTGGCGCGCTGGACGGCGGTATGCAGTGAGGGACATCGAATCAATCCTGCGAGAGAGCGGCGTGATAGCCGTCGTGGGCCTGTCGGACAGACCTGAGCGGCCTAGCCACGCCGTGGCGGCCTACATGCAGCAAAAGGGCTACCGCGTCATTCCCGTCAACCCGTTGCTTACGCAACCGGTTTTGGGCGAAACGCCCTACGCCGACGTGACGTCCGTGCCGGAGCAGGTGGACGTCGTGGACGTGTTCCGGCGCGCGGAGGAGACGCCCGGGGTGGTGGAACAGGCGATAGCGGCCGGCGCCTCAGCGGTGTGGCTGCAACTGGGAATCGTGAATGAAGAAGCTGCGGCGAAGGTGAAAGCCGCGGGCCTGGACGTAGTGATGGACAGGTGCATCAAAGTCGAGCATCAGACGCTCGAATCGGAGGGGAAACTCGCCGGGCGGCGCATGCCGACGGAGTAGAGGCGCCATGATCTCGGAGATCGACGATCGCGAAAAGGCGATACGGGACAAGTCGCGCCGGGCGGTGAGCCTGGCGATGGAGTGCCGCTGGGAAGAGGCGGTGGAGGTCAACGAGGAACTGCTCGACCTCACGCCCGGCAACGTGGAAGCGTCCAACCGGCTCGGAAGAGCCTACTTGGAGATGGGCGACTGCGCCCGCGCGCGGGCGGCGTTCGAGCGCACGCTGCGGCACGCGCCGGACAACGCCATCGCGCAGAAGAACCTGGGTAGGCTGGACAGCATCGCCTCCAACCAGGGAGCTAACGTGCCCGCGGCGTCCGCACTGCGCGTGTCGTCGTCCTCCTTCATCGGGGACTCGGGCAAGACGGCCAGAATCACGTTGCCTCACCGCTCGTCCACGTTCCTTTCGGTAGGCGCGCCCGTAACCTTGCGCGCGGAAGGGGGCGGGGTGCTCATCGAGTACCCGACGGGCGAGGTGATCGGGGCCGCGCCGCCCAACGTGGGCGTTCGGATGGCGCGGCTGATGGCGGGCGGCAACCGCTACATGGGGGTGTTGGTGGCATCCTCGTCCGATGGCGTAACCGTGTTATTGCGCGAGACGCATCAGGCTCCTTCGCAGCGAAACATCGTCTCATTCCCCGTAACCGAACAGGCCGAGGAAGAAGCCGAGCAAGCGGCGCCAGGCGCGTCGGGCGCCGTGCCGGAGGCAGCGAACGAAGCGGAGACGGCCACAACCGACGCCGAGGCGGGGGACGCGGAAGCGTTGCTGGAGACAGTGGAATCGGAGGCCGAGGTGGACGCATTCTTTGTGTCGCTGGACGACGACGCGGTCGAAGAGGCGCACGGAACGGCGCAATCGCCTGATTCGTTGGAGTCGGCGGTGGGCGCGGAGCTGGACGCCTTCCACAGCGACGAACACGAGGAAATCTGAGGCAGCGGGGTCAGCCCTCCGACTTCCCTCAACGCGAACGGCTCTCCCGTCTTGCAACGCGCGGGATAGGGCGCGCGTAAAGCGGATGCCTTTGGTGGGGCGCTATTGAGGAACGGGGATAGCGAGGCTGCTTGGGGCGGGGAGCCGGTGATTTGGGCGCGCTCTTTGGTGAAGCGCTACGGCGAGTTTACGGCGGTTGCCGGCGTCGATTTCGAGGTCTGGCCCGGCGAGTGCTTCGGCCTGCTGGGGCCGAACGGCGCGGGAAAGAGCAGCGCTATCCGCATGCTGACGGGGTTGTCGCCCACCAGTGGCGGCGAGTTGATGGTGTGCGGGCTAGACGTAGCGCGCAACCCTCGACAGGTGAAGGCGCTGGTCGGAGTGGTTCCGCAGGAGGACAACCTCGACCCTGACTTTCGCGTGCGCAAGAATCTGGAGGTGCACGCGCGCTACTTCGGCGTGCAGGGGCGCGTGGCGCGGGAGCGCGCGCTGCAAGCGCTCGACCTGGTGCGCCTGCGCGAGCGGCAGAACGACCGCGTGGACACGCTGTCGGGCGGGATGAAGCGGCGGTTGCTCATCGCGCGGGCGCTGATGAACGATCCGCCGGTGCTGGTGCTGGACGAGCCGACGACGGGGCTCGACCCGCAATCGCGCCACCTGCTTTGGGAGCTTTTGAGGTCGTTGAAGCGGCAGGGCATCACAATCCTTTTGACCACGCACTACATGGAGGAGGCGGCGCACCTCTGCGACCGGATAGTAATCATGGACAACGGGCGCATCCTGGTGGAGGGCCGTCCCGGGGAACTCATCGGGCGGCACGCGGGCAGCGAGGTGTTGGAGTTGCGTCCGCCGCCGGAGCGCTACGAGGCGCTGCTGGCGCGCTTGCAGGCGCTGGGATTCGACGCGCAGGACGGGGGCGGCGCGTTGGTGGTGTTCGGCGCGGAGGGCGCGGCCATCGGCGTAGAGGCGACGGGCGAGCTGGTGGAGTCTGCGCGCAGGCCAACGAACCTGGAGGACGTGTTCCTGCGGCTGACGGGACGGGAGCTGCGTGATGAGTAGCATCTTCACGGGCGAGGCGGCGGGAACGGGGCGCGGAGGGGAGCCGGGCGCATTGGCGGCGCGCGTTCCGGCGCTGCCCCTGTTCGGGCTCACCTACTGGGTCTGGCTACGGCACAGGGACGCCTTCTTCCGCGTTTGGCGAACGGAGACGCTGGGCATCTTCGGAGAGCCTATCTTCGCGTTGGCGGCGTTCGGCGCAGGGCTTGGGTTCTACTTGCGGAGCATCAACGGGGTGGACTACGCCGTCTACGTGGCGCCGGGGCTGGTGGCGGGATACGCCATGTTCGGCGCGACCTTCGACACTACCTTCGGCGCGTACATGCGGATGATGAATCACCGCACGTTCGAGAGCATCTTGGCTACGCCCGTAACCATCCGCGAACTGGTGCTGGGGGAGTGGGCGTGGGGCGCGACGCGCGCGTTGCTTTCGGGCGGCGGGATGCTGGCCATCGCCGCCGCCTATGGATTCGTGGAGCATCCGGCGGCGGCGCTGATGCTTCCGTACTGCTTCTTGATCGGGCTGGTGTTCGCGGCGATCTCGCTGAGCGTGGTGGCGATCGTGCCTGCGATGAGCACGCTGAACACCTACTTCACGCTATTCATCGCACCGATGTTCTTTCTGAGCGGAACCTTCTTTCCCATCGACGACCTACCTCCTTTCTTCCGCGTCTATGCGCAGGCGCTGCCGTTGACGCACGGGACGACGGTCGTGCGCGGGTTCGCCATCGGCGAGTTCTCGCCGGAGATGGCGTGGGCGACGCTCGTGCTGCTGGGCTACCTGGCGGTCTTCGCGCCGTTGTGCGTGTGGCTGATGCGGCGGCGCATCATCAAGTAGCGCGCGCCGTATAATCGCCGCATGCCGCTCATCGCAGTAACGGCCAGCCACGCCAAGGAGGCCGCGCCCTACGCCGCGTCGGTGGAGCGGCGCGGCGCCGGCACGCGGCTCGTTACGCCGCACACCTACGGCAGCATCGCGGAGGCGATGGAAGGCGCGGGCGGGCTGCTGCTGTGCGGCGGCGCCGACGTTCACCCGAAGTTCTACGGGCAGGAGATCGACCCTGCCGCGAACGTGGAGACGGACGACGCGCGGGACGAGATCGAGCTCGCGCTGCTGCGCGACGCGCTGGAGCGGGATATGCCGGTGCTGGCTATCTGCCGGGGGATGCAGCTGCTGAACGTGGCGTTCGGCGGGTCGCTCATCCAGGACTTGCCGGGGCACGGGCCGGGGAACATCGATAAGGACGAGGTGGACCAGCCGACGATGCACCAGGCCTACGTGTCGCCGGGCAGCAAGTTGGCGGCCATCATCGGCTTGGGCGCGGTCTACCGAGTCAACTCGTGGCACCACCAGGGGCTGCGCGAGGCGAACCGCTCGCCGCGCCTGCTGGCCTCCGCCTATCACCCGGAGGACGGACTGATAGAGGGGTTGGAGAGTCCGGCGCATTCGTGGGTAGTAGGCGTGCAGTGCCACCCCGAGCGCGAAGGGGAGGTCCCGTCCAACTTCCTGCGGCTGTTCGAGGGGTTCATCGATTGGGCGCAGCGCTTCACGCCCGCGGAGGCGAGGGTGTAGAGCCATGCATCCCAGGGATCAATGCTTCCACACCAACCTATCGCCGGAGCTGATTTGTCACGGCTGCGGGATGCGCTTCCTGCCCATCTACGAGGAGACGCCGTTCGGGCTATGGATCCCCGTGCTTAGGTCGGGGCTGCTGGGTCTCGGTTTCTTCTTCTTCGCTGCCTACGCGTCGGTGCAGCTGGACAGCCTGCTGTTCGCGGCCATCTTCGTCTCGCTGGCGGTCTTCTTCCTGGTGCGGGCGATCCGGTCGGTTACGGAGAAGCACATCCCCCGCCTGCTGCGGGTTGGCGCGGTGGGGCCGATACGGCCGCGCGGGCCGTTCAGCTTCAACGCGACGAAGCCGTTAACGCCGCCCGTCGCCGGGCTGCGGTTCCAGGGGGACGGGAAGCTCTACGGCAGGCTGATCGAAGGGGACGTCGTGGTGGTGGAGTTCCTGCGGTGGTCGCGGCTGCCGACCGCATGGTACCGCGGGCGCTAAGAGGCGCCGTAGGCGGCTAGCGCCTCGTCGGGGAAATCGGCGTTGGTGTAGACATTCTGGATATCGTCCAGGTCTTCCAGTTTGTCGATGAGGCGGAGGGTTTGGACGGCCTGGGACGCCTCGACGCTGACCAGCATGCGCGGCGCCATGGCCAGCGACGCGGAGGTTGGGGTCAGTCCGCGGTCGGTCACCGCTTTTGCGAGTTGGTCGAGGGCGGAGGGTTCGCCGGCGACTTGGAGAGAGCCGGCGTCGAAACTCACGTCGTCTGCGCCCGCGTCGATGGCGGCCAGCTCGACCTCTTCGGCTACCTCTTCGGGCGCGTCCTCGACAATGACGATGGCCTTGAGGTCGAACTGCCACGCGACGGAGCCCGATTCGCCCAGATTGCCGCCGCCGCGGGAAAAGATAGTGCGCACGTCGGAGGCGGTGCGGTTGCGGTTGTCGGTGAGCGCCTGAACGAGCAGGGCGACGCCGCCGGGGCCGTAGCCCTCGTAGGTGGCCTCCTCGTAGTGGGCGCCGTCACTGCCCTCGCCGGAGCCTTTGCGGACGGCGCGGTCGATGTTGTCCATCGGCATGTTGTTTTGGCGCGCCTTGTCGATGGCGAGGCGCAGACGCGGGTTCATCGCCGGATCGCCGCCGCCCTCCTTGGCCGCCACGGTGAGCTCGCGCGCGAGCTTCGTGAACAGGGCGCCGCGCTTGGCGTCCAGCGCCCCCTTCTTGTGCTTGATGGTAGACCACTTGGAATGGCCCGACATAACGCGCAGACCTCCGAACGGGAGACGAGGCTCCTTGCTTGGAACTGCCCCTATTCTAGCGCTTGGCGGCGCGGGTCGCCCCGCCCTGCCGGGGCCGCGTCTTACGCTTAGACGGGCCGCCGAGAGGCCGCGGCTCCAGTCCGTCGGGCGGAACGACGGTCATAACGCCGCGCTCCAGGTCGACGCCGCGGACAACGTCGGCGATGGCGGGGACGAGGAGTTCGGCGTTCTCGGAGGCCACGACGTAGACGTCGTTTGCGCCCGTCCGCAGCACCTCGGTCAGCACGCCCAGGGGCGCGCCGTCCGCATCGGTCACGGCTAGTCCGATGAGCTGGTAGTGGTAGTAGACGCCCTCCGGCAATGGCGGCGCGGTGTCGGCGGCGGCGAGCACCGGCTCTCCGGCGAGGGCGGCGGCGTCTGCGTCGTCGACGCCGTCCAAGCGAATGAGGTAGGCGGCCTTGAACGGGGCGGCGGCGGCGATGCGATAGGTTTGGCCGCCGATCGAGAGTTCGCCGCCCTGGGCGTAGCGGTCGGGGTTGTCGGAGTCGGACAGGATGCGCAGAGCGCCGCTAGGGCCGTGGAGCCCGGCGACGACGCCGACGTGGACGAAACCGGGGGGCGGGTCCAGCGCGGGCCGTTTTCGCGCGGCCAAGCGGGGGCTACTCGATCTTGAGAGTGACGCGGACGTCGTTCTTAACGCCGGTTACGCGCAGGAGGACGCGGATAGCCTGGGCGACACGGCCCTGGCGGCCGATGATCTTGCCCTTGTCGTCGTCGTGGACGGTGAGATGCAGGACAATCTGGTCGTCCTCCGTCTCCTCCGTCACCTGCACGTCGTCGGGGTGGCTGGCGATGGCCCTGGCGATGTACTCGACCAGTTCCTTCATCTAGGCCCCGGCTTTCTGGACGACTCCCCTGGCGTGGAGTATCCGTCCGACGGTCTCGGAGGGCTTTGCGCCGACGGCGAGCCAGTGGCGGACCTTGTCCTCGTGGACGGCGACTTCCGGGGGGTCGGTGAGCGGGTTGTAGTAGCCGACCTGCTCGACGAACGCGCCGTCGCGCGGAGCGCGCGAGTCGGCGACGACGATGCGGTAGCTGGGTTGCTTCTTCTTCCCAACGCGGCGCAAGCGGATTCGGAGCATAGTGTGTGCGGCGCTTCCCCCGTAAGCTCAGTAGTCAACGATTCTAGGGGGCGAAGCGGCGCAGTGTCAACGAACGGGCGCGCCGTATGCGGCCGTTGCGCCGCCGCTAGCGTTCCTGCTGGATGCCGGTAGGCCTTCTCCTCACGCGGACAGTCCACATCCTCTGATCTGCCGCCGGGGCGCTGGCCTCCAACGCGCCTCGTCTTCCCATCGGCGGCAAAGCCCTTCTGGCAGTTCCGTCGACGCGCGCGGGCCGCCGCCCTGAGGCGCGCCCTATAATCGGCGCGTGGCCACGGTTGGAGACATAGGCGAACTGGCGCTGGTGGAGCGGCTTGCGGCGCAGGTGGCGGCGGCCAGGTTGACGCGGACGGCGCGGCCGGGCTTTCACCTGCGCATCGGCATCGGCGACGACGCTGCGGCATGGTACGGCGAGGCGGGGGTCTGGGTGGCGACGACCGATACGATGGTCGAGGGCGTCCACTTCACGCGGGAGACGTCGCCTTGGCGGGACATCGGATGGAAGGCGATGGCGGCGAACCTGAGCGATGTGGCCGCTATGGGCGGAGCGCCGGTGAGCGCGATGGTTACGCTCGGACTGCCGCGCGGCTTGGACGCGGCGGCGGTGGACGACCTGTACGCGGGTATGATTGCGGCGTGCCTCCGCTACCGCACGCCCATCACCGGCGGCGACGTGGTGAGCGCGGGCGAGGTGTTCGTAACGGTGGCGATGATGGGAATCTGCGGCGCGGAGCCGCTGCGCCGATCGGCGGCGCGCCCGGGCGACTCGATCGCGGTGAGCGGGCCGTTAGGCGCGTCGGCGGGCGGGCTGCGCCTGCTGCAAGCGGGCAGGAGCGGCGCCGGGGACGAAGAGGAGGAGGCGCTCGTGCGGGCGCACCGCAGGCCGGAGCCGCAGTTGGAGGCGGGGCAACGCATCCTCCGCTCCGGCATCCGCTGCGGGATGGACGTGTCGGACGGCCTGCTGCTCGACCTGCGCAGACTGGCGAAGGCGAGCGGCGTCGGCGCAAGGCTCGAGGCCGCGCGCATCCCGACGGTGCCCGGCCTGAAGGCGCTGCCCGACCCGCTGTCGTTCGCGCTCGGCGGCGGCGAGGATTACCAGTTGCTGTTCGCCGGGCCTCCGCAGGTGGTGGAGCTCGCCCTGGAATCCGTCGGCGCGGGCGCGGTGATCGGCGAGGCCACGCCGGACGAGCCGGGCGTAGTGCGCGTGATGGACGCGGAAGGCCGCGAGATGGACGTTGCGCACGCCGGTTGGGAGCACCTGCGTTGATGGAGATTCGGACAGTCTCGGCGGAGGAGACGGAGGCGGTGGGGCGGCGTGTCGGGGCGGCGCTCCGGCGCGGCGACCTACTGCTGCTGGAGGGCGAGCTGGGCGCAGGGAAGACGACGCTGACGCAAGGCGTCGCGCAGGGAGCGCAGACGGCGGGCTACGTCCACAGCCCCACGTTCGTTCTCGCCCACCGCTACGACGGGCGGCTGCCGCTGTTCCACCTCGACCTGTACCGCACGGACGGCGGGTTGGAGGTTCACGACCTCGGCGTGGAGGAGATGCTGGAAGCGGGCGCGGTGGTGGTGGAGTGGGCCGATCGCGCCCCCGATATCTTCCCGCCGGAGCGCTTGGAGTTGCGCCTGCGGTTCGGAGCGGCGCCGGAGGAGCGGCGCATCGAGGCGCTGGCGCGAGGCGAACGCGCTTTCGCGCTAGCGCGCTGCCTTGCAGGAACGGAGTAGGCAGAGCGCGTGCACCTCATCATCGAGACCTCCACCAGGGCGGGCGCCGTCGGCCTATGGCGGCCCGGGAGCGGGCTGGCCGCGTCGCGGGAATGGGAGTCGCTGCACAATCACACGGCGGAGTTGATGCCCGCCGTGCGCGCGCTGGTGGACGACGCGGGCGGGCCTCAGCGCCTGGCGGGGATTGGGGTATCGACCGGGCCCGGGGGATTCAGCGCCCTGCGCGCGGGGCTAGGCGCGGCCAAGGGACTTGCCTTCGCCTCCGGCCTGCCGCTCGTGGGCGTGAGCACGCTCGAGGCGACGGCCTACCCGCACCGGGGCAGCGGCGCGGTGGTGGTCGCCGTCATCGTCGCGGGGCGCGACCTGGCCGGTTGGGCGGCGTTCGACGCGCGCGGCGGCGGGTGGCGGCGGCTGTCGGACGACCGCGTGTCGAGCGTCGACGAACTGGCCGCGTCGCTGAACGGCGAGGCGCTCCTCGCGGGAGAGGGCGCAGAGGCATGGGCGGAACGGCTGCTTGGCGCAGCGGGGGAGGCGCGGTTGGCCGAGGAGCGCCAACCGTCGTCGCGCCTCTGGGGAGCGGGGGCGTTGACCGCCGAACGCCTCGAGCGCGGCGAGCGGGACGCGCCCGCCGGGCTTGCGCCGCACTACGCCCGCCCGCCCGGCATCGGGACGCCGAAAGCGCCGGGGCGCGTTGGCCGCGGATGAGGGCGGGCGTCCGCAGCGCCGCGATGTGATAGCCTCGCGGCGCGGGCGGCCGGGCTGCCTGAACCGGGTCTAGGGAGGGATGTCTCTCACGATGGAACGGACGTTGGTGCTAGTGAAGCCGGACGGCCTTCAACGCGGCCTGGCCGGGCGCATCATCGCGCGGTTGGAGGACCGGGGGTTGAAGATTGTGGGCGCGAAGATGCTGCGGATGGATATGGAGTTGGCGCGGGCGCACTATGCCGCGCACGTGGACAAGCCCTTCTTCGCCGGCATGGCCGCCTTCATGACCTCCAGCCCGCTGCTGGCGCTGGCGGTGGAGGGCAAGAACGCGGCGGAGGCGGTGCGGACGACGATGGGCGCGACCGACCCGCAGAGAGCGGCGCCTGGGACGATTCGCGCCGACCTGGCGCAGGACATCGAGCGCAACCTGATCCACGGCTCCGATTCGCCGGAGGCGGCGGAGCGGGAGATCGGCATCTTCTTCGAGCCGGGAGAGCTGCAAGACTACGCGCTGCAGTCGGCGCCGTGGGTGGTCACTGGATCCTGACCACCGGCTTGCCCGCGCTCCACACCTCTTCCAAGCGGTAGTAGGCGCGCTGCTCCTCACTGAAGACGTGCGCCACCACGTCGGAGAAGTCTAGGAGCACCCAGCCCGACTCCACTGTTCCCTCACGGTGGTGAAGAGCGCAGCCCGCGCGCTTCATCGCCAACTCGATCTCGTCGGCCAGCGTATTCATCTGCCTGGGGCTGCCTGCGCTCATGATGAGCAGGTAGTCGGCGAAGGACGCCACCTCGCCGACGTTGATAAGCAAGATGTCGTCCGCCTGCCGGTCGGAGGCGGCGTCAACCGCGATGCGTGCTGCGTCCAGTGGTTCCAGGGGTTGGTCTCCGCCGTCGATTATAGGCGGGAAGAGCCGGCGCGCGCGCCCACTCGCTTAGGGCGCGCGATGCCGCCGCAAACCGCTTGCCGCCCCCGCGTCGTCGTCGCTATGTCGGGCGGCGTCGATTCGTCCGTCGCCGCGCTGCTGCTGGCGCGCGAGGGTTACGACGTCGTCGGCGTTACGATGCGCTTGTGGTCGGAGGAGGATGGTGAGACGGCGGCGGGGCATCGCGGCTGCTGCTCCATCGAGGACATCGAGGACGCGCGGCGCGTCTGCCGCACGCTGGACGTACCGCACTACGTGCTGGACGTGCGGCGCGAGTTCCGCGAGCACGTGATGGACTACTTCATCGCGGAGTACCAGCGCGGGCGGACGCCCCACCCGTGCATCGCCTGCAACGACCGCATCAAGTTCGACTTCCTGCTGCGCAGGGCGGCGATGATGGACGCGGACTCCGTAGCCACGGGTCACTACGCGCGCATCGTCCGCGCCGAGGACGGGTGGTCGCTCCGCAGCGGCGTTGACGCGGGCAAGGACCAGTCCTACGTGCTGTTCGGACTCGGGCAGGAGCAACTGGGGCGCGTGCTGTTGCCCGTGGGCGAGCACGACAAGGCGGCCATCCGCGACCTCGCCCGCGAGGCGGGGCTGCATCTGGCGAACAAGGCGGACAGCCAGGAGGTCTGTTTCATTCCCGGCGGCGACTACCGCGAGTTCATGCGCCGCCACGTCGAGCCGCGCCCTGGCGTCCTCGTCGATACGGCGGGGCGCACGTTGGGCGAGCACGAGGGCGTCGAGTTCTTCACCGTGGGGCAGCGGCGCGGCCTGGGCGTCGCGACGGGCGAGCGCCTGTTCGTGACCGAGGTCGAGTCGTCCACGGGGCGCGTGGTGCTGGGCAGCGTCGAGGACTTGGCGAAGCAGGGCGCTCGCGTGGGGCGCGTCAGTTGGGTGAAGGGACAAGCGCCCGGCGGCGCCGTCCGCGCTGCGGTCAAGATCCGCTACAACGGACGCGCGCTGCCCGCGACGCTGGAACCGCGCGGCGACGGCGGAGCGGTGGCATGGTTCGATGAACCGCAGCGCGCCGTTACGCCGGGGCAGGCGGCGGTCTTCTACGACGGCGACGAGGTGCTCGGCGGCGGCTTCATCGATGGCTCGGCGGAGCGCTAGTCCGGCTACGGCGGCGCCGACGCAGACGCGCGAGCGCTCCCTCTGGGCGCAAGGATTTCGCCGCGTGGCCGGCGTGGACGAGGCGGGGCGCGGGCCGCTCGCGGGGCCGGTCGTGGCCGGAGCGGTGGTTCTGCCCGACCTCGAGCGCGCAGACATCGAGGGTTTGGAGCTCATCCGCGATTCCAAGACGCTGACGCCCGCGCAGCGCGAGCGTGCGGCGGCGGTAGTGCGCGAAGTAGCGCTCGGCGTAGCGGTGGGCGAGGCGTCGGCGGAGGAGATCGACGCGATGGGCATCCTGCCCGCGACGCGCTTGGCGATGCGGCGCGCCCTCGACGGACTTGCCGTTCCGCCCGACTATCTGCTGGTGGACGGCACGGGCGTCGTCGATTGGCGCGGGCGGCCTTGCCAAGCCGTCGTGAAGGGCGACCGCCTCTGCGCGGCCATCGCGGCGGCCTCCATCGCGGCCAAGACACGCCGTGACGCGCTCATGCGGGAGATGGACGCGCGCTACCCGGGCTACGGCCTCGCCCAGCACAAGGGCTACGCCTCGCCCGCGCACCTCGCCGCCATCGCGCGCCAAGGACCAAGCCCCGTCCACCGCCGCACCTTTTCGCCGATGCGGGCGGGGTTGTTGCCCGCCGCCCCAAACCCCCGCTCACAGCTCGGCGCGCGCGGAGAGGAGATCGCGGCGGCGCACCTGGCGCGGGCGGGGCTGCGGGTGGCGGCGCACAACTTCCGCACGCGGCGCGGGGAAGTGGACATCGTGGCCGAGGACGGCGAGACGCTGGTGTTCGTGGAAGTGCGGACGCGCAGGACAGTGTCCTACGGGTCGCCGGAGGAATCGGTTACGGCGCGCAAGCGTCAGCGCATCGTGCTGGCGGCGCAGCAGTACCTGCAAGAGCACGGCTTGGAGTCGCGCCCGTGGCGCGTGGACGTGGTGGCCGTGCTCGCGCGGCGCGGCGCGCCGGAGGTGCGCCACTACCCCAACGTAGAGATCCGCGAGCCGGAGGCGTACTAGGGGCGGGCGCCGCCGTACTCTTCGTAGACGCGAGAGGCGGTGGGCAGGCGCTGGCCCTGGTACTTGGAGCCGAGCTCCTTGGCGCCGTAGGTGTTGTCGGCGGGCGTGGTGAGTTGGAGGAAGGATATCTGCCCGATCTTCATCCGGTGGTAGAGGGTGATGGGCAGGTTGGAGACGTTAGATAGTTCAAGGGTCAGGTTGCCGCGCCACCCGGGGTCTACGTAGCCGGCGGTCGAGTGGATCAGCAGCCCCACCCGCCCAAGGGACGACTTCCCTTCGAGGCGCGCCACCAGATCGTCGGGCACTTCGACGTGCTCGAGTGTGGAGCCGAGAACGAACTCGCCGGGGTGGAGGATGAAGGGCACATCGTCGGCCATGGTCACTAGGTCGGTGAGGCGCTCGGGGTTGGCGCGGATGTCCACGTAGGGCACGTGGTTGTTGCGGAAGACCAGGATGTGGCGGTCGAGGTGGAGATCGACGCTGGCCGGCTGGATGCAGTCCTCGCCCAAGGGGCTGATGACGATGCGCCCCTTGTGCAGCTGCTCGCGGATGGTGCGGTCGCTCAGAACCATGGCGCAAGGATAGCCGAAGAGGGAGCGGTTGCGAGCGGGGCGGGGAACTTCGGCGGCGCCAGGCGCGTCTAGTATGCGTAGCGGCGGGAGATGCGGCAGTCCGCGCGGTAAAGGGGGAGCAGCATGCGGTTCATACTCGGACGGAGCGGGCAATGTCCGCGGATAGCGTTGGCGGTGTGCGCCGCGCTGCTGTTGGCGGCGCTGGCGATGGCGGGATGCGCGGCATCCGACGAGGAGCGGCTTCCGCAAACCGGCGAGGACGCTCCGGCGGCGACGGCGTTGGACGCCTCCGGTCCTGCAGGCGCGCCAGGAGCCGCGCAGTCCGCGTTCGCCCGATCCGCGCAGTCGCTAAGGGAGGTCAGCCGCGTCATCATCCGCGAGGGGTGGATGGACGTGGAGGTGGAGGACGTGTTGGCGGCGCTCGCGGAGGCGCGGGCTATCGCTGAGCGGATGGGCGGGCGCGTGGACGGCTCGTCCCTGTCGGGCGGCGGCGGATACGAGGATTCGTACACCTACGCGACACTGCGCCTGCGCGTGCCTAGCGCGGCGTTCGACCGGACGATCGAGGAACTGCGCGAGCTGGGCGAGGTGCTGTCGGAGCAGTCGCAGAGCACGGACGTCACGGAGGAGTACGTCGATCTGGAGGCGCGGCTCCGTAACCTGCGCGCGGTGGAGGAGCGCTTGCTCGGTTTCTTGGAGCGCGCGGAGAAGGTGGAGGAGCTGCTGAGCGTGCAGCGCGAGTTGGCCTCGACGCAGGGCGAGATCGAGCGCGTTACGGGGCGGATGAACTACCTGTCCGCGTTGGCCGACGAATCGTCGCTCACGCTGAATTTGACGCAGGAGCCGGAAGAGCCGCCGGTCACGGGCGAGGGCTGGGCGCCCGGCGAGACGGCGCAGGACGCGCTGCGGGCGCTCGTGAGCGTCGCGCGCTTCCTCGGGGACGCGGCCATCGTCGCGGCGGTCTTCTCGCCGCTCATCCTGCTGGCCGCCGGCGCGGTCTGGATCGGCAGGCGCGCCATCCGCCGGAGGCGGCAACGGGCGTCAGAGGAGACCTCTGCGTAACCGGAGCATCCCGCGCATCCCTTCTCCGGTAGGGACAGGTTTGAAACCTGTCCCCACGACGCAGCGCGCGGAGTGGGGCGGCAGCGTAGCGTGAGGGTGCAGCGTTCGCCCTTCGATTTCCATCAGGGCGAGCGTGAGGGCGCGCGACTAGTAGGAGACAGCGGCGCTTGCCCCGCCCGTGGCGGCGAGCGATTCGCCGGTTACGGTGAGTGCGAGGGGCGAGCAGAGGAAGGCGACAACGCCCGCGACCTCCTCGGCGCTGACCGCGCGGCCTAGGGCGTTGGCGCCGGAGTCCGCGTCTCCGGCGAAGACGGCGTTCACGGTTACGTCGGCGCCGAGAGCGGCGCGCGCGGCGGCGCGGGTGGCGCCGCTCAGCGCCCCGGCGTGCGCCTCCGCCTCGGCGGGATCGGCGCACGGAAGCGCCACGCTGACGACGCGCCCCCATCCGCGGGCGGCCATCGCGTCCGCCGTCCCGCGCAGGAAGGATAAGTGGCCGCCGGGCGGCTCGTCTCCGCACGCGGCGACGCGGACGAGGATATCGGCGCCGCCCCGCGCGTCCGCGTCGTCGAGGAGCGCGACGCCCTCGGCGGCCAACTCCCGCCGCACGACCTCGGCGGCGGGATGCGCCCCGCCGAGCACGCAGGCCCGCTTGCCGCTGAGCAGCAGGTCCACGCGGCTAGGCGACGAAAATGCTGCCGAACACCACGGCCACGATGGACATCAGCTTGATGAGGATGTTCAGCGACGGGCCGGAGGTGTCCTTGAAGGGGTCGCCGACGGTGTCGCCGACGACGGCCGCCTTGTGCTCCTCGGAGCCTTTGCCGCCGTGGGCGCCCGCCTCGATGTACTTCTTCGCGTTGTCCCACGCGCCGCCCGAGTTGGCCATCGTGATGGCCAGCAGCGCGCCCGCGCCGATGGCGCCGATGAGCAGGCCGCCGACCGCCTCCGCGCCCAGGAAGGGGATGAGGCCCACGACGATAGGCACTGCCACGGCGAGCAGGCCGGGCAGGATCATCTCGCGCAGCGCGCCGCGCGTGCTGATGTCAACGCACTTGGCGTACTCGGCGCGCACGCCCTCCTTGCCCTCGCGCAGACCGGGGATGTCGCGGAACTGGCGCCGCACCTCCTCCACCATGTCCTGCGCCGCGCGGCCAACCGCCTCCATCGTCAGCGCGCTGAAGACGAACGGCATCAACGCGCCGATGAGCATGCCCACCAGCGTGGACGGCTCCAGCAGGTCGATGACCTTGAGGTCGACCACCTGCGCGTAGGCCGCCATCAGCGCGAG
>JAGWBE010000019.1:21716-23137 GCA_021296055.1 Dehalococcoidia bacterium
GCGGCGATGGCGATGCCGTACAGCCCCGCCAGCTCGTGCGCGCCCAGCACCGCGGCGACGATGATGACCAGCGGTATCGCCGTGCTGCGCATCCCCGTGGCGAACCCGCTGATGATGATGGTGGCCGGGCCGGTTACGGAGCGCCCGGCGATGTGCCGCGTGGGGGCGTATTCGTAGGAGGTGTAGTACTCGGTGCTGAGGCCGATGATGACGCCAGCGCCCAGGCCCACGGCCACCGCGCCGAACACGTTCCATACGTGCGTCATAGAGATGACGGGGTCGGCGACGACGCGGAAGAGCCACCACGTGAGCAGGAAGGTCAGGCCGAGGCCGATGATCCCTGCGGCGAACGTCCCGCGCCGCAGCGCCCACAGCAGGCTGCCGATCTCCGCCTTCTCGCCCGTGCGCACGAGGAAGGTGCCGATGATGGACGCGACGATGCCTCCGCCCGCGATGAGGAACGGCAGCACGAAGGCTGGGCCTTCGGCCTTGGTCGCGCCCGCATAGAAGGCGGCGGTCGACGCCAGCGCCAGCGCCGCGACGATGGAGCCGACGTAGGACTCGAACAGGTCGGCGCCCATCCCCGCCACGTCGCCCACGTTGTCCCCCACGTTGTCCGCGATGACCGCCGGGTTGCGCGGGTCGTCCTCGGGGATGCCCGCCTCCACCTTGCCCGCCAGGTCGGCGCCCACGTCGGCGGCCTTGGTGTAGATGCCGCCGCCCACGCGCGCGAACAGCGCGATGGAGGACGCGCCGAAGGAGAACCCTGCCACGATCTCGGGGTTTTCGAAGACGAGCCACAGGATGACCGCGCCGAGGATGCCGACGCCGACCACGCTGATGCCCATCACGCCGCCGCTGGAGAAGGCGACGCGCAGCGCGGGGTTCAGGCCGCGTTGCGCCGCCGCCGCTGTCCGCGTGTTCGCCCGCACCGCGATCCACATCCCGATGAGGCCGGTCAAGCCGGACGCCGCCGCGCCCACCAGGTAGGCGATGGCCGTCTCCGGCTGCTGCTCGTCGCGCGTCAGCCCCAGCGCCAGCAGTGCGATGAACACCAGCGCGACGAAGACGGCGAGCACCGTGTACTCGCGCCGCAGGAAGGCGTTCGCGCCCTCCTGCACGGCGCGCCCGATCTCGCGCATGCGCTCGGTGCCCTCGTCGGCGGCAAGCACGCGCGTGGTCAGGTAGACGGCGAAGAGTACGGCGGCCGCGCCCGCAGCGACGGCGAAGATCAGTCCCTCCATGCAACTCCTCCAAGGCGACGGCCCCCTAAGCGGCAGGGCCAGCCGGCGCAGGAGAGGATACGGGGCGGGGGGCGGAATTCGCAATGGGGGTTCTGCGGCTGGCTCTACTCAAGCGGAGACGGGTTCGCGTGGGAGCGCTAGCGGCGGGACTATGCATATTATCTTGCCTATTGACAG
>JAGWBE010000019.1:23204-23562 GCA_021296055.1 Dehalococcoidia bacterium
CTCCTGGCAGCCGAACGCACGCAGTTGGAAGAGGAGACCGTCACCCTACAACGGCAGGTCGAGCTGGCGCAGGAGCGCCTAGCCAAGGCGCGGCGCCGCCTCGACCTGGTGCGCCGCCTGCTGGACGAGGAGCACGGAGCGGACACAAGCGCAGCGCCGCACACGCGGCAGGTCTCGCCCATCAGCGCAGTGGAGCACGTCTGCGACATCGCCGAGCAGGTGCTGGCGGAGCGCGACGCGCAGCCGATGTACTACAAGGAACTGGCTGTGGAGATCATTAAACGAGGCGGAGCGCTGGGCGGGCAGAATCCCGCGGGCATCCTAACGGCGCGGCTGGTCGCGGACGACCGGTTCGTGC
>JAGWBE010000019.1:23664-24709 GCA_021296055.1 Dehalococcoidia bacterium
GGGAGCGGACATGACATCAGAGTTCTCCTTGACCCCCACCAACATGGTAGGGCGGGTCCGCAACATCATCAGAAACTACCAAACACCTATCCGGGCGTTGGCGCAGGAACCCGTGCAAAACGCAAAGGACGCAGCTCGCGGCGATGTCGTAGTGGAATACCAGCTTCACACGCAGTGCCCATACGATGGGCAAAACGCCTATACGCTCACCATCACCGATTCCAACACTATCGGCCTGCGGGGACGCCCTCTCTCGCTTGCTCAAATCCAAGAACAAGGAGGCGTTCTTCATCCAGATGAGCGGTGGGCTAGGTTCGAAGGAATGGATTATGCCAATCCGGACGAAGATGCGCTTGGCTCTCGAGGCCAAGGCAAGGCGGCCTTTCTTTACCATTCGCGTTTGCCTAGCGCCAGTTTCCCTGGCGAAGAGCGGATGATGATACTTTACGATACATTGCTCGAAGATGGCGAGTACCGGCTAGGGGTTCGATACGCCAGCCCTCTGGACACTGTTCTACGCCAGCCTTTCTATAACGACGCGGCACGCGAGATAATCACTTCCGCCTATCGTGCAAAGGATGGGACGACAATACCGCTAGCCTTGGAACCACTCACGAAAGTTGGGACTCGTGTCATTGTGCCCCATCTTTCCGATGAGGCTGTAGGCGCTTTCCGTTCTGGCGAGCTGTATCAGTGGCTTCAGCGCTGCTGGTGGCGCGCGGTGCAAACAGGGCTCATCATTGAATTGATAGATGAACAGGGCAAGCGGGAACGGGTGGTCGCACCCGCTTGGTGGGAAGGAGAGCCGTGGAAGGAAAGAGTGAAGCCGGAAGGATTGCGTCTATACTCGGACATCGATGTTGGAGATGGCCTTAGGATAAAGCGCATAGTTTTGCGTCATGACGAATCCATCGCAAGGGTTGAATCAGAGTTTTGGGGGGTTCAGCTGCTGAGAGGGCAGCAGTAGATAGAAACACTTGGGCAAGGGGTTATTGCCATTACGGATTGTGTTCCTCTTGAAAAAAGGAGCGGGTTTCGTGGCTTT
>JAGWBE010000020.1 GCA_021296055.1 Dehalococcoidia bacterium
GAGTTGTTCGTAGGTGGGGTTGACGACGAACTCCCCGTTGACGCGCCCGACGCGCGTCCCCGCGATGGGGCCGTCGAATGGCACGTGGGAGACGGACAACGCGGCGGAGGCGCCGATGATGGAGAGCACTTCGGGCGGGTTCTCCATGTCAACGGAGAGCACCGTGGCGATGACTTGGATGTCGTTGCGCAGCCCCTTGGGGAAGCGCGGGCGGATAGTGCGGTCGGTCAGGCGCCCGGCCAACACGGCCTCGGTGGTGGGTCTGCCCTCACGGCGGAAGAAGGAGCCGGGGATGCGGCCTGCGGCGTACAGGCGCTCTTCGTAGTCGACGGTCAGGGGCATAAAGTCGATGCCCTCGCGGACGCCGCCCGCGACGGCGGTGACCAGCACCACCGTTTCGCCGTAGCGCACGACGACCGAACCGCTCGCCTGCTGGGCGAGCAGCCCCGTCTCAATGGTCAGCGTGCGGCCGCCGACCTCAACCTGGTAGGAATTCGGCATAGAACGAGTTACTCCTCTCTGTTGCGAGGAAGGAGCAGAAATTCGGTGGGTGACTCGTCCGGAGCGTTGGCGGCCCCGGAGCGCCGAGGCTAGCGGCGCAGGCCCAACTTCGCGATAAGGTCGCGGTAGCGGCCTGCGTTCTCTTTCGCCAAGTAGCGCAGCAGCCGTCGGCGTTTGCCTACCAGCATCAGCAGGCCGCGCCTGGTGGCGTGGTCCTTGTGGTGCTGGCGCAGGTGGCTCGTTAGCCCGCGGATCCGCTCGGTGATGAGCGCCACTTGGACCTCGGCGCCGCCGGAGTCCTTGGCGTTGCGCTGATGTTCGGCGACGATGCGCCGCTTGTCTTCCGTGCTCAACATGGGAGCGGACCGTCCGTCTCTCTCGCTTCTCTTCTCTCTTTGCTATTCGCAAGCATACATCATCCCTTTCCGTTCCGCCATACCCCCGTTCGCGTTGCGCGCTCGTCGGGCCAACGCTATGGTGCGCTCAACCCCCCACCACCAGGAGAAAACCCCATGCCCGGCAGCATCTGGAACGAGTACCTCGGCGCGGAGATCAAGTTCGTCCAGGGCGCAAGATACCGCTCGCGGATCGCGGAGGCGGGCAAGGAGCATGCCGAGACCTTGATCATGACGCACGGCGGCGGCGGCCACCTAGAGACCTTCGCGCGGAACGTCATTCCCATCAGCGAGCGCGTCCACGTCATCGCCCTCGAGATTCTCTGGCACGGGCTGAGCGACGCTCCCGAGGTGAGCGACAACCCCGCCGGGCAGGTGGCGGAGCAGATCATCGACCTGATGGACGCGATGGGCATCGAGAAGGCGTGGCTGCACGGCGAGGCGTACAGCGGCTCCGCCGTGACCCAGGTGGCGCGCAACCACTCCGAGCGCCTGAAGGGCGTCATCTACGAATCGGGCGTGGGGATGAACTTCAAGGAGGGCGCAATCAAGCCGCCCGCCCCGCCCGTCGGCGGCATCTCCATGCCGGAGCGCACGCTCCAGCTGCTCAAGAACCCCGATTGGGACGGCGTGTACAAGCGCCTCATCATGGTGATGCACCGCGATCACCCGGAGCAGGTTACGGACGAACTGGTGGACACGCGGCTGGCGCACTACACGCGCCCGTTCACGAACGACGCGCAGACGCGCTTCTACACCTCGCTGGTCAGCGGCATAGGCCGCCGCAACAACCTCAGCGAAGAGGAGATGGCGGAGACGGCAGGCCTCAAGTCGCTGGTGGTGTGGTGCGACGGCTCCGCCGGGGCAGGGCCGGACGCGGGAGAGCGGCTGGCGGGCATCCTGGGGGCGCAGTTCAAGCTGCTGCCGCAGACGGGGTTCTGGGCGCACTGGGAGAACCCGGAGGCGTTCAACAAGGCCGTCGTCCAGTTCATCGAGGGCGAGACGGTCGCCTAGCCGCAGCGCCGCTCCCTACTTGAGGAGGTCACTTATGGCGGAGGCAGCCGATCTGACGGGTCAGACGGCATTGGTAACCGGCGGTAGCCGGGGCCTTGGGCGCGGCTTCGCGCTGGCGCTGAGCGCGGCGGGCGCTAATGTCGCCGTAACCGGCACGTCCACGCAGGCGCTGGACGAGACCGCCGCGCTCATCGAGGCCGCGGGCGGGGCGGCGCTGACCATCGCCGCCGACGTCGCCGACGAGCAGGCCGCCAACGACGCGGTCGCCGAGACCGAACGAGCGTTGGGCCCCATCGACCTGCTGGTCAACAACGCGGGGGTGATCGGCCCGCTGACGGCGACGGAAGACGCCGACCCCGCGTCGTGGTGGCGCACGCTCGAGGTCAACCTGCGCGGGCCATACCTCTACGCGCGCGCCGTGCTGCCTGGGATGGTCGAGCGCGGTCGCGGCCGCATCGTCAATCTCTCCTCCCTTGCGGGCGTCTTCGCCGTGGCCTACGCCGGGGCGTACTGCGCCTCGAAGGCGGCGCTGAGCCACTGGACGCACGCGCTGGCGCAGGAGGTGGCGGGGACTGGCGTGACCGCCTTCGCCTACGCCCCTGGCCTCGTCCGCACCGGGATGACGGAGTACAGCGCCAGCTCGCCGGAGGTGCGCGAGGAGCTGCGGGACTTCTTCAGCGGCGCGTTCGCCGGGGGCTACGATACGCCGATGGAGCAGGCAGTGGCGCAGTTCATGCTCCTTGCGTCGGGGAAGGCGGACGCGCTGTCGGGCCACCACCTCAACGTGAGCGACGACCTGGACGCGCTCCTGGCCGACGCGGGGCGCATCAGGGAGCAGCGCCTCTATACGCTGGGGCTGCGGACGTAGGGGACGGGAAGCATTGCGCGAGGGGCGCTCGGCGGCTTAGAGTGGAAACGCTGGCCGACAAGAGGCTCGGATAGGCGCGGAGGTTCGGCGATGCTGGGACTCGAGGGCGGTTTCTGGATGGCGATTCTGATCTGGGCGGGGCTTGGGGTGCTGCTCTCTGCGCTCGGCGTCGTGCTCTCTGTGCGCGAGAGCCGGGCGGAGCAGCGGAGGGGCTAGCCGCGGAGGTCGAGGAGGAGGGCGGCGTGGTCGCTGACCGCGTCGCGGCGGGAGTCGGCGGGGTTGCGGCCCCATTCGTACCGTACGGCGGCCACGCGCGGCATAAGGGCGCGGTTCACGAAGGCTTGGTCGAGGCGGAAGCCGTTGCCCGCGTTGGGGGAGTACCACGTGTAGGCGCGCGCGTCTCCGTGGAGGGCGCGGAAGGCGTCGCGCCAACCGACGCGCTCCATATCGGTCATCCAGGCGTCGGCCTCTTTGCCGAAGGTGGACGCCTCCTCGTCGACGCCGATCCGTCCGGTGTTGGTGTCGCCCGCGATGAGCGCCGGGCCGCGCCGCCACCGCCGCACGATGCGCAGCACCGACGCGTGAAAGGCGAACCTGTCTTGCCCGTTGAAGGAGGTGATGGGGATGTGCACCGAGGCGAGTACGAAGGGCGCGGGCAATTCGACGCGGACGGGCAGCCAGTTGGCGCGCGGCTCGGGCGTGGAGGCGAGGCGCAGGCGCTCCAAGGGCCAGCGCGAGGCGACCAGCAGGCGGTTGAGGGCGGGACGCCGCGGGTCGGCGGTGGTCACCTGATGGAGCAGGCCCTGGTCGGCAAGCGCCTCCGCGAGGGCGCGGCTGGGGGGCGTCGCGCGGAACTCGCACAGCGCCGCGACGTCGGCACCCCACTCGGCGAGGTTGGCCGCGATGGAGCCGATGCGGACACCGCCGCCGGCGCGGATGTTCCAGGCGACGAGGCGCGTCAAGGCCGGGCGGCCCTAGTCGGGCGCCTCGATGGGCAGGTCGACGTCGTAGAGGGCTAGGGTGGCGTCGAGCTGGGCGGTCACCTTCGCGTCGGGCTCGGTGAGCGGCAGGCGCGGGTTGCCGACCTTGAAGCCGACCTTGTTGAGGCAGTAGCGCACCGGCATAGGATTGCCGATGAGGAAAAGGTCTTTGCTGATGGGGAGTTGGCGCCGGTGCTCGGCGGCGGCGGCGCGCAGGTCGCCCTCGAGGAGATCGTCAATCATGCGCCGAATCTGGAGGCCGATGAGGTGTGCGGAGACGCTGATGACGCCCCAGCCGCCCATAGCGACCACATGGAAGGTGTCGGCGTCGTTGCCGCTCCACACGCGGAAACCCTCGGGCGCGCCGTCTATGACGCGGCCCACCAGCTCCATATCGCCAGACGCCTCTTTGACGCCGCAGACGTTGGGTATCTCGGCGACGCGTAGGCAGGTCTCCCACGACATGCTGGTGATGGTGCGGCTGGGCACGTTGTAGGGAATGCAAGGGAGGGGACTGCTCTCCGCGACGGCGCGCATATGGCGGTAGATGCCCTCTTGCGTGGGCTTGTTGTAGTAGGGAACGACGAGGAGCAGGCCGTCGGCGCCGGCGGCCTCGGCCTGCTTGGACAGATCGATAGTCTCGCGGGTGCTGTTGGTGCCGGAGCCTGCGACGACGTGGGCAGTGTCGCCGACGGCCTCCTTCACCTCCGCCCACATACGGTAGTTCTCGTCGCCGTGGAGGGTAGGATTCTCGCCGGTGGTGCCGGTGACGATAAGGCCCTGGCTGCCGGAGGCGACCAGCGCCTTGGCGAGGCGCTTGGCTTGGGCGTAGTCGACCGCGCCCTCCTCGTCGAAGGGCGTAACCATTGCGGTGAGCACTCTGCCGAAGTCAGCCATAGTTCCGCCTCCCGGCGGCGCGTGATTGCGCCGTTCGTGCGCGGGTCCGCTTGTCCGTACTCTAATCCCCGTGCGCAGAGCGCCGCAACCACGGCGATCGCGGCGGGCTAGATGCGGCGCGCGAACACGAGCACGGCCACTTCGGACACGCCCGCCCACTTCAAGGCGCGCGCCACGGCGTCCGCCGTCGCGCCGGTGGTGAGGACGTCGTCCACGATGGCGACACGGCGGTCGGCCACTGAGGAGGACGCCCCATCGCGCGGCTCGAAGGCGTACGCCACCTGCGCCCAGCGCTCCTCACGGCTGGCCGTTCGCGCTTGCGCCCAACCTTGGAGTTTGCGCGCCACGGCATCGTCGGCGCGTTCGACGTCTGTGCGCGCCGCAATCTCCCCCGCAAGCAGCGCCGCCTGGTTGAACCCCCTGCGGCGCAGCTGCGCCGGGTGCATCGGGACGGGCAGCAGCAGGTCGGGCGGCCACCCGTCTTCGGCGAGGGCGTCGGCCATCGGCGCCGCCATGAGCGGGGCAAGGGCGCGAAGGTTGGCGTACTTGAGCCTCCGCACGGCGTTACGCGCGGCGCCGTCGTAGGCGTAGGCGGGGATCACGCGGTCGAAAGCCGGGCGACGCAAGGCACAGGAGGCGCAGGGGTCACGCGGCCCCGGCTGCGCGCAGACCTGGCAGCGCTCGAAGGGCAGTCGAGGCGCGCTGGCGGCGCAGGCGCCGCAGAAGTAGGAGCCGCCGTCGCCGCAGCCGACGCACCGCGCGGGAAGGAGCAGGCCGAGCAGCAAGCGCCAAGCGGCGGGGAGGGTGGGCATTTAAGCGTATCTGCTCACCCCCAGCGGGGGAAAGCATCAGCGGCTGCGGCTAGGCCGCCGTCGAAGGTTAGGAGGGGCGCCTCGAGTTGGCGAGCTAAGGCGACGTAGGAGGCGTCGTAGGCGGTGAGGTTCTTCTCCAGCGCCAGTTCGAGCACGGCGGGGTGGTCTACTTCAAGCAGAGTGATATTCAGACTGAAGGCTCGGAGCAAACGTTGAGCGATGCGGATTCGATCGTTCGGGTTTTGCCGCGACTTCGTTCTGGCGATATTGGTCAACTCGTAGTAGAGGAGCGAGGGCGCGGCTAAGGAGTCAGCCGCCAACAACAGCGTCCGCGCCTCATCGGCGCGCTCCTCCTCGAACGCAGCTGCCGCGACGACGGAGGCATCGACCACCTTAGATGGGGCCACGCATCTCTCTGAGGATGTCGACCGAGTTGGGGTAGGGGGACACCTTTCCTATCTTGCCGAGTTCGTCGATGGCCTCGCGAACGGTGAGGCTTCCCTGGCCATAGGCGCCCTGTTCGACGATGGCCATGAGCTCGCCTTGGAGGGAGCGGTGGTTGCGCTTGGCCTGCTTTCGGAGGCGCTCGGCCAACTCGTCGGGCACGTTCTTGATGGAGAGACTCACGGGCATAGCGTCACCTTTGGTTCCGATATGGTTCCAATATCATACCACTATGGCTCCGCTTCGAGAGCGGCTTCGGGCGCCCATGACAGCATCACCGCGCCGTTGGGCAGAGGTTCGTCGAGGATGACGTCGTAGAGGCCGGGGCCGGGGCGTTGGAAGACGCGCCCGCCGGCGAAGCCCTCCGCGCCGTCCAGACTGGTCAGTCCGGCGAGGTCGACGCGGACGCGTCTGCCGAGTTCAAGCGCCATGGGCGACAGAGCGCAGCAGCGCGCCGCGCCGGAGCAACTCTTCGGCGATCTGGACGGCGTTGGTGGCGGCGCCCTTGCGCAGGTTGTCGGAGACGACCCACATCGCCAGCGCGCCGGACCGCGAACTGTCCTCGCGGATGCGGCCTACGTACACCTCGTCGCGGCCCTGGGCGTCGATAGGCATCGGGTAGGCGCTAGCCGCCGGGTCGTCCACGATCGTGAGGCCGGGGAATCCGTCCATCAGCGCGCGGGCGTCTTGGGGAGAGACGGGGCGCTCGAATTCCACGTGGAGGGCCTCGGAGTGGGAAACCATCACCGGGACGCGGACGCAGGTTGCGGATATGGCGATGGCGGGGGCATGCATGATCTTGCGCGTTTCTTCCCGCATCTTGCGCTCCTCGTTGGTGTAGCCGTCGTCCAGGAACCCCTCCACTTGCGGGATGACGTTGAAGGCGATCTGGTGCGGATATTGCTCGGCGAAGACCCGCTGCCCCTCCAATGCCTGCGTCGACTGCGCGCGCAGCTCGGCGACGGCGGCCTTCCCCGTGCCCGATACCGATTGGTAGGTGTCGGCGACGATGCGGCGCGCCGGATTGCTCCGGTGGATGGGCCAGAGCGCCATCACCATGGGCGTGGTGGAGCAGTTGGGAATGGAGAGGATGCCCTCGTGCGCTTCTACGTCGGCGGCGTTGACCTCGGGGACGACCAGCGGGACGTTCGGCTGCATGCGGAAGGCGGAGCTGTCGTCGATGACGACGCATCCCTGGGCGACGGCCATAGGCGCGAGGTCGCGGCTGACGGCGGCGCTCACGGAGATGAGGGCGAGGTCGCACTCGGCGAAGAGTTGGGGGGTAGCCAGCTCGACTTCGTAGTCGCGCCCGCGAAAGGAGATGCGCTGGCCGACGGAGCGCTCGGACGCGCAGAGGCGCAGTCCGCCGACGGGGAAGTTGCGCTCCTCCAGCACTTGGAGCGCGACCTGCCCCACGGCGCCGGTTGCTCCGACAATGGCGACGCGGGGTTCGCTCATAGGTCCAACAGCGCGTCGAGGCCGACAACGAGGCCTTGAAGTTCGCCCACTTTGCGGGCGGCCAGCAGCACTCCCGGCATATAGCACTCTCGGTTGATGGTCTCGTGGCGCAGCGTGAGCGTCTGGCCGGGGCCGCCGAACGTTACTTGGTGGTTGGCCATCTTGCCGGGCATGCGCGCGGCGTGAATGGCTATGCCCTCGAAGGCCGCGCCGCGGGAACCTGGGAGGGGTTCGCGCTCGGGGTGGTTGCGTTGGAAGCGCTCGGCGCGCCCTGCGTGGACGGCACGGGCGATGGCGAGGGCGGTGCCTGAGGGCGCGTCCACCTTCGTCTCGTGGTGCTCCTCGGCGACGTCGGCGTAGTCGAAGTAGCGGGCGGCTATGGAGGCGAGGCGCATCAGCAGCACGGCGCCGATGGTGAAGTTGGGCGCGAGGACGCCGGAGAGGCCATGCGCGCGCACCAGCTCCGCCAGCTCGCCGACCTGCGCGTCGGTGAAGCCGGTGCTGCCGATGACGGGGCGCGCGCCCGCCTCCAGTGCGCGAGGCGCCATAGCGAGGCTGGCGGCGGCGTTGGTGAAGTCGATGAGCACGTCGCTGGGGCGCTCGCGGAGGGCGTCGGCGGCGTGGGGGTCGGGGGGCACGCCGGGGGGCAGGCGCTCGGGGGCGGGGGGGTCGATGGCGGCGGTCAGCTCGAGGTCGGGCGCGGCCTCGACGGCGGGGAGGCCCTCGCGTCCGACGCGGCCCGCCGCACCGTGGACGGCGACGCGGATGGGGGATTGGGCGGGCATAGCGAAAGGATTATAGCGCGGCGTGGCCCCTTCGAGTTCCCTCGGGGCGAACGGAGAGTGGAAGAGGGCGGAGGGAGAGGGCGTTCTTGTTTTCTGCGCCAAAGTGGTCCATTTTGGACTCCTCACGGCGGAATGGGTGGCCAGTTTTGTCCGGAAGCGTCCGGGTTTCGGCGCAGTTCTGTCCGCCGATTGGCCGGTTTTGTCCAGGGGCAGAGGGCTGGGCGGGTTCCGGCTGCGCCACCTGGGGGCAGGCGTGGTCGGGAGGGCGCGAGTTAGTGACCATAGAGCGCATTATAGCACAGGTGTTCTGTTTTGGCAACAGAGGTATGCCAGAAGGGCGATGGGAGTGTCCTTCGAGTTTCCTAGGGCGAACCCTTCGGGGGGCCTCAGGGCGAACAAGCGCGGGAGAGGGATCAGGTTTCGGCGGCTAGGGCTATCGCGCCTAGCGCCCCGGCCTCCGCGCCCAGGCTCGGTGGAGCGACAGGGATGGCTCGGCTCGGCTCGGCGAACGCCTGCGTCCGCATAATCCGCACGGCGGGTTCGATGTAGTCGTTCCACTCGTTGGAGAGGCCGCCGCCGATGACGATCATGCCGGGGTCGAGGATGTTGACCCACGTAGTGAGGGCGGCGCCGAGGTAGCCGACGGCGTCGCGCACGACGGATAGGGCGAGCGGGTCGCCCGCGCGGTAGGCGGCGAAGACGGCGGGGGCGGTTACGCCCTCGGCGCCGCGCTCGATGCTCGACGCTTCGCCCGCATCCATGCGCTCCTGGGCAATCTGGGCGATGGCCGTGCCGGAGGCGAGGCTCTCGACGGCGCCTGCGACCATGCTGCGTCCGTACCGTCCCTCGGCCTGGACGCTGACGTGGCCAATCTCTCCGGCGAAGCCGTGCTGGCCGCGGTAGAGGCGGTTGTCGATGATGAGGCCGCCCCCGATGCCGGTGCTGACTGTTACGTAGAGCAGGTTTGCGACGCCCTTGCCCGCGCCGAAGCGCTGCTCGGCGAGGGCGGCGAGGTCGGCGTCGTTGCCGATGACGACGGGGACGCCGAGGCGCTCGCACACCATGGCGACGAGGGGCACGTTGTCCCACGCGGGCAGCTGCGGCGCGTGGACGACGACGCCATTGGCGGAGTCGATCGCGCCGGCGGCGGCGATTCCCGCGCTGACTACATCGGTCAGGGAGCGTCCGGCGGCGGCTAGCGCGCCGTCGGACGCGGCGGCGATGGCCTCGACGGTGGCTTGAGGCGATTCGGCGGCGGGAGTGGAGACGGTGGAGCTGGCGAGGGCTGCGCCCTGGGTGTTGCCGACGACGGCCAGGATCTTGGTGCCGCCTAGGTCGACGCCGAGGTATGCGTCAGGCGGCACGCGACCTTCCACGGCGCCTCGCTTTTGCCGCGTCGGCGCGGCTGCCCGGGCCGTTGGAGCGTCGGGCGGCGCCGGAGCCCATCTTGTGCATGAGCTTGAGGTAGTCGGCGAGGAGGCGGGTGGTGAGGAAGTTCTCGCGGACATGCTCGCGGCCAATCTTGCCGACACGTTCGCCGAGGGCGGGGTCTTCGAGCAGCGTCCCTACGTCGCGGGCGAACTCGGCGGTGGAATTGGCGAGCCAGCCAGCGTCTCCGTGCATCAATTGCATGGGGATACCGCCGACTTCGCCAGCGACGACGGGCTTGCCCTTCCAGAGCGCCTCGGAGATGACGAGGCCGAAGCCTTCGCGGATGGACTTCTGCATCACGACGTCGGCGGCGCGCTGGAAGGCGTTGACCTCGAGGTTTGCGACGCCGTTGAGGTTGGTGAGGACATGGATGTCGTAGTCCTCGCCCGCGCGGCGGACGATGCGCTCGTAGAACGACCACGCCTCGGGGTCGTCGTCGGCCATAGAGGCGACCATCAGCAGTTGGATGGCGGGGAAGCGCTTCTTCAGTTCGCGATAGACGTCGATGACGCCCAGCGGGTCCTTCCACGGGTCGAAGCGCGACACTTGTGCGAGGATGGGGCGGTTGGGGTCGATGGAGTAGCGGTCGAGAACGTCGCGGATCACCTCGTCGGGGATGTCGATGTTCTTGGTGCTGAGAGGGTCGATGGCGGGGGGGATGATGGTGACCTCGGCGTCTGGGAGGTCGCCGTTGACGTAGGTGTCTTGGGTGAAGATGACGGAGTCGTAGAGTTGGATGTAGGGACGAAGGAAGTCCCATACCTCAGGGAGGGATTCGGTGGTGTCGAGGTGGCAGCGCCAGACCCAACGCGCGCCGAAGGCGCCGGGGTCGCGCTCGAGGATGTTGGAGAGGACGCCCGCGGGCTGCGGGTCGTGGATGAAGACGTAGTCGTAGGCGGCGTCGATTGCCTCGGCGTTGGCGCGGTTAACCTGGCGCCACGTCTCGCCCATTGTGGAGTTCCAGGGGATGAACATGCCCTGGAGGGCGTTGTGCATCTGCTTGGAGACGTTGAAGAACTCGTTGGGCGCGTCCATCACCTGCCAGCGGGCGTCGATGCCGAGGTCTCGGAGAAGGGGGATCAGGCTTCTGAGTATCTCGGCGACGCCGCCGCCGAAGGAGGTGGCGTTGAAGTGGAGGACGCGCGCGCCCTCGAGGGGTTTGGCGAGGGCGCGGATCTCGTCGGTCTTGGCTTCGCCGATGATGGGGCGGTAGTCCTCGAGCGACTTGGCGGCGACGGGAACGAACGTTGCGGACAATCTAGGACTCCTTCCGGGCGCGCTTGCCGACGAGTCGGGCCGTAGCCTTGAGGTAGCGCTCGAGGAAGTGGGTGATGAGCAGATCGCGGGCGACGGCGGCGTGGGCGGCGCGTCCGAGGCGGTTGGCCGCTTTGGGGTTGTCCATCAACTGGACGATGGCGTTGGCCTGTTCGAGGGGCGTGTCGGCGAAGATGGCGCTGACGCCGTCCTTCAGCATAGCGAGCGCGACGGGGCTGCGTCCGCTGACGATGGGGCGCGACTGCCACATCTCCTCCAGCAGTTCCATAGAGACGCCGCGCGGCAGGCCCTGGTGCAGGAGCACGTTGGACACCTCGCGCAGAGTGGAGAGTTCGACGTTGCCGACGCGGTCGAGGTCGGTGAGGATGAGCACGTCGCCGAGCTCCTGGGCGCGGGCGCTCATCATCTCGTAGACCTCGTGAATCTCGCCGCTGGGGCTCATATTCACGACGACGAGCTGCACGTCGGGGCGCGCCTCCTTGACGAGGGCGTAGGCGTCGAGCACGTGCAGGGGGTCCTCGTCGCGCATGCTGAAGACGATCTGGGCGATGATGGGCTTGTCGAGACTGATGCCGCGCTGGCCGAGGATGACTTCCTGCACGCCCTGGGCGACGGGCCTGGCGCGCGCGCCTAGGGGGTCGACGCCGGGGGCGATGACCATATTGCGCTTGTTGGGAGCGTCGGGGCGGATGAACTCGCGGTAGCTGTAGAAGGCGGCGTCGTAGGTGGAGGCCGCCTCGCGGATCTTGGCCCACGCCTGGAAGTTGGCAGCGCGGTAGTCGCGGTGGGAGTGCCACGTCCACACCCCGGGCGGGCGTCCGCCGCGCAGGCGGGTTATGGCGGGGAGGAGGCCGACCGAGCCGGTGTGGTGGACGACGACCATGTCGTAGTCTTTGTCGAACTGCTCGGCGTTGCCCTGATTGAAGAGCCACCATTCGACCCCGCGCTCCGCCGTCCACTTCACGGGGTAGCCGGAGAGGGCGCGGCGCAGGTCTTGGTCCATGTCCCACATGTCGCCGGGCATGCGCACCTGCTGCCAGGAGACCTCCAGGTCGAGGTCGTGCATCAGGGGCACCGAGCAGTCGAGGAGAGTGCGGACGGCGTTGCTGGCGCCCGGGGAGGTGACGTGGAGGACGCGGAGGCCGTTGAGCGGCTCGGCGAGGTCGCGGAGGCGCCGGATGGCGGCGGAGCCGACGACGGGCTCGTACTCGTTGAGTGAGCGGTTGCTGAGCCCGATGGCGCCGAACATGCGCGAGAACCACCCCTCCGCACAGGCGCGTGGCGCCTGCGACGTTAGCGTGCGCGTAGGTTGACTTGGTAGAGGGCGGGGGTCAAGGGGATGCGGCCCCGCGTTGGCGCGAATGCGCGCACGCGCTTGGCCGAGGGGCGGCAGCCCCTCGGCGCTCCCCGCGCTCGATTCGGTGGAGGGAGGATGCGCGCATGCGTTTGGCCGAGGGTTGGCGGCGCGCTTCGGCGCTCCCGGCTTGCATCGAAGCGAGAGTCTCGCTTTCGGAGACTTCGTATGACTACTCCACTACCCCGCCCTCGCCCCAAGAAGATAAAAAAGCTCTTGTGGGGGGCACCCCCACACTCCCAACTGAGGGGCGGCAGCCCCTCGGCACTCCCCGCGCTCGACCCGGTGGAGGGAGGATGCGCGCATGCGTCTGGACGTGGGATTGGCCGTGCGCTTCGGCGCTTCGGGCGGGCGGATGGGGCGGGGCGGCGTATAATCGGGCACCCGCTGTGGTTCGCGGGTGCGGGAGGAGGAGCGTTATGGCCACCGAAACGCAGGCGTTTGACCGAACGGCGCAAGACCTGGGCAACATCCTGATGCTGGAACACGTGAACGTGTGCGTTCCCGATCAGCAGCAGGCGGTCGCCTTCTACATCGCGGGGATGGGCTTCACGCGCGACCCGTACATCAGCGTGGGGCTGGACAACATCTGGGTGAACATTGGCCGGCAGCAGATCCATACGCCGACGCGCCCGCACGGCCAGCGCCTGCGCGGGCGCATCCACGTAACAGTGCCCAACCTGGCGGGCCTGCGTCAGCGCTTGGCCGCGGTCGCGCCGCACCTGGCGGGGACGGCATTCGGCTGGGAGGACATGAACGGGGCGGTGGAGGCGACGTGCCCGTGGGGCAATCGGTTCGTGTGCCGCGAACCGCAGACGGGAGGCGCGGCGCTGGGGATATCGTGCGTGGAGTTGGACGCTCCGCGCGGGAACGCGGAGGGGATCGCGCGGTTCTATCAGCAGGTGATGTATGCGTTCGCCACGGCGGAGGACGGCGCGGCGGTGGTGAGCGTGGGGGAGGGGCAGACGCTGCGGTTCACGGAGCGAGACAACGCGCCGCCCTACGACGGTCACCACATCGCTATCTACGTGGCGAACTTCTCGCGCCCGCACGCTGCTTTGGAGCGGCACGGAGTGATCACGGAGGAGTCGAACGAGCACCAGTATCGATTCGTCAACATCTTCGACCCGGCGTCGGGGGAGACGTTGTTCGAGTTGGAGCACGAGGTGCGCAGCGCGACGCATCCGATGTTCATGCGGGAGTTGGTGAACCGCGACGCGGCGGTCACTCAGGCGACCTACGCCCGAGGCGGGGAAGCGCTGCGGGTGGGCTAGCGCTTGGCCGCCGTCTCGAACGCACTAGGCTCAGTCCGGGGGTTGGGCAAGCGGCAGTTGACGCTGCTCGGCTCCGTCACGGGCGGCCACGCGGTCATTCACTGGCACCAGCAGCTCTTCCCGCTCATCATCCCGCAGGTGAAGGCGGGGCTCGGGCTGACGGACGTGGAGGTGGGGTACTTCTCGGCGGCGCGCCAGGCGGCGGTGGGGGCGGCGAATCTGCCGTCGGGCATCATCGCGGACGCTTGGTACAGCCGCCGCGCGGTGATGCTGGCGGCGGCGTTGACCTTCATGGCCATCGCCTACTTCCTGGTTGGGATTGCGCCGAGCCTGATATGGGCGCTGCCCGGCGCGATGCTCGTCGGCTTGGGCACGGCGACATGGCACCCGCCGGCGATGGCGTCGCTCTCGACGCGATTCCCGGGGCGCCGGGCGACGGTGTTGGCGATGCACGGGATGGGGGCGACGTTCAGCGACACGCTCACGCCCATTGCGTTCGGCGGATTGCTGGTGCTCTTCAACTGGCGGGGCGTGCTTCAGATGCAGATGATTCCGGCGCTGCTGGCCGCGCTCATCGTGTGGCGGGCGCTCGCGGGGCAGTTCAAGGATGCGCCTGCGGCGCCGCAAGGGGGACGGTTCCGCGACGTGGGAATGCTGCTGCGCAACCCGGTGTTCGCGGGCGTGTCGTTCGCGCAGGGGCTGATGGCGATGTCGCGGAACGTGATCCTGACGTTTCTGCCGCTCTATATCCAGGTCGATCTGGGGTACAACGCGTTCGAGCTGGGGCTTTACATAGCGCTGCTGCATGGGATGGGCATCATCTCGCAGCCGATTCTGGGCATCGTGGCGGACAGGTTCGGGCGCAAGCGGGTGCTCGTGCCGTCGTACCTCGCGGTTGGCGTGATGTATCTGCTGCTGGTGGCGGCGGCGCCGGGCTGGCAGCTGGTGCTGCTGATGCTGGCGCTCGGAGTGCTGTTCTACACGCTGACGAATGTGACGACGGCGGCGGTGCTGGACGTGGCCGGGGCGGGCGTGCAGGCGTCGAGCATGGGGTTGATGTCGGTGTTCACGCAGCTCATCGCGCTGCCCGCGCTAATCGCAGGCGGGTGGCTGGCCGAGCAGATGGGCTACGGCAGCACCTTCATCATGTCGGGCGCGTTTATGTTCGCCGGGGCGCTATTGATGCTGCCGCTGCGGATGTATCAGGGCTCGCACAAGACGGCCCGCTTCGGCGGGTGAGCCGCGCCCTGCTATCCTCGGCGCTATGGAAGAGAAGCAGCGCGCGGGCTTGACCTACGCAGCCGCCGGCGTTGACGACGACGCAGCCGCCGAGGCGCTCGAGGGGCTGCTGCGTCAGTTGCGCGCAACGCTCGACCTGCCCCGGGGCGCGGGCGCGCCGCTCTCCGGCGGTGGATTCTTCGCGTCGGTGCTCCACTTGACGGACGCGCTCAAACTCGCCGTTTCCACGGACGGCGTGGGCAGCAAGGCGGCGGTGGCCCAAGCCGCCCATCGCTACGAGCCGATCGGTTGGGACTGCGTGGCGGTGAACGTGAACGACGTACTGTGCGTCGGCGCGCGCCCCGTGGCGCTGCTGGACTACATCAGCCTCCAGGAGCCGCGCGCCGACCTGCTGGAGGCGCTGGGGAAGGGTATGGCGGAGGCGGCGGAGCGGGCGGGCGTCGCCATCGTGGGCGGCGAACTGTCGCAACATCCCGACACGCTGACCGGCCCGCGGCCGGGCTATGCATTCGACATCGCGGGAACCGCGTTGGGGGTCATAGAGGGGCGTGAACCTATCGACGGTTCCGCCGTGCGCCCGGGCGACGTCATCATCGGCATGTCCAGCGACGGCATCCACGCCAACGGGCTGACGCTGGCGCGGCGCGTCCTGTTGCCCGGCGGTAAGGGCGTCGACCGCCCGCTGCCGCAGTGCGGCGGGACAGTGGGCGACGAACTGCTGCGCCCGACGCATGTCTACGTCCCCGAAGTGCTGGCGCTGCTGGATGCGGGCGTGCCCGTCCACGGGTTGGCGCACATCAGCGGCGGCGGCCTGCTGAACCTGGCGCGGCTCAACGCTGAGGCGGGCTATCGCGTGGAGGCGTTGCCGCCCGCGCCGCCGGTGTTCGAAGTGATTCGCGAGGAAGGGGACGTAGAGGTGACGGAGATGTTCCGCGTCTTCAATATGGGCGTCGGATTCTGCGCCGTCGCGCCGCGAGAGGCGGCGGACGACGCGCTGGCGGCGCTGCGGAGCGCGGGGGGAGAGGCGCAGGTCATCGGCGTGGTCGTCGACGGGCCGCGCCGCGTGGAGGTGGAGCCGTATCACCTGGTGGGGGAGGGTGGGCGGTTCGCCGAGCGGAGAAGGCGTTAGGGCCAGGGGGTAGGTCCCTGCCTTGCCAGAATCGAAGCGAGATTCAGTGGGTTCACAAACGAAGTGCAACACCAGCATAGGGTGTTGCGATGG